>JAYTNH010000505.1:0-5626 GCA_043748395.1 Ilumatobacteraceae bacterium
TGGTGCTGGTCGACGACAATCTCGAAGTCGACGAGTCGTTGCTCACTGGTGAGGCCGATGCGGTTGTGAAGCCTCCAGGAGCCGAGCTGCTCTCGGGCAGTTCCGTGGTGGCCGGAACCGGACGCATGGTGGTGACCAAGGTGGGGGCCGACAACTACGCGGCGAAGCTGGCCGAGGAGGCCCGACGGTTCACGCTGGTCAACTCACCGCTGCGCAACGACGTCAACCGCATCGTCACGTGGGTCGGCATCCTCATCATCCCGGTGGGGCTGCTGTTGGCCAGCAGCCAGTTCTTCCGCCAGAACCAGGGCTGGCAAGACGCCACCATCAGCACTGTCGCCGGTCTGGTCGGCATGGTGCCAGAAGGGCTCGTGCTGCTCACCAGCGTCGCATTCGCAGTGGGCGTCGTCCGACTGGCGTCGCGCCGATGCCTCGTGCAAGAGATGCCGGCTATCGAGGTGTTGGCGCGAGTCGATGTGCTCTGCGCCGACAAGACCGGCACGATCACCGAAGGTTCGATGCTGCTCGCCGATGTGCAGATGCTCAGTTCAGGCGAGACCGAAGCAGTGGACGATGCACTCGCGGCCATGACGCAGCTCGATCCTGATCCCAACGCCACCCTCATCGCAGTGCGCGCGCACTACGCCCAGCGGCCCGCCACCACGCTCGCGTCCACGGCGCGCGTACCCTTTTCATCGGCTCGCAAGTGGAGCGCGATGAGCTTCGGCGACCAAGGCAGCTGGGTGCTCGGGGCACCCGAGAACGTGCTCGGCGTCCGCTACGCCGGCGACATCAAGACCGAGGTCGAGCACGCTGCAGCCGAGGGTCAGCGGGTGTTGGTGCTCGCGCGGTCGGCTACGACCCCGTCAGTCACGGCAGAGCAATCGCTCGACGGATTCGAGCCGGTGGCACTCGTGAAGCTGGAAGACATCGTGCGCGCCGACGCACCCGCAACGCTGGCGTACTTCGCCGAGCAGGGCGTGATCTTGAAGGTCATCTCCGGCGACAACAACGTCACCGTCGGTGCCGTCGCCCGCCGCGCCGGTTTGGAGAAGTGGCAAGACAACGTCAACGCCCAGACCCTGGGGCCAGAAGACTCCGAGGAGTTCGCCGACGCTGTCGAGCAAGGCTCGGTGTTCGGGCGAGTCACGCCACACCAGAAGCGAGCAATGGTGCGGGCACTGCAGGCGCGAGGGCACACGGTTGCCATGACAGGTGATGGCGTCAACGATGTGCTCGCCCTCAAAGATTCCGACTGTGGCATCGCCATGGCATCGGGCAGCGAGGCGACACGCGGCGTGGCCCAACTCGTTCTCATGGATTCGAACTTCTCAGCCCTGCCAGCGGTGGTGAGCGAAGGCCGGCGAGTGATCAACAACATCGAGCGCGTGGCCAGCCTGTTCTTGGCCAAGACGTCGTACTCGGTGGTGCTGTCGCTGCTCACGGGCGTGTTTGCGCTCACCTATCCGTTGCGTCCCATCCACTTATCGATCCTCAGCTGGTTCACCATCGGCATTCCTGCGTTCTTCTTGGCCCTCGAACCGAACAACGAGCGCGTACAGCAGGGATTTCTCACCCGTGTGCTAGGCCGCGCCATTCCGGCTGGCGTCGTGATCGCCATCGCCACGCTGAGCGTGTTCGCCTTGGCGCAACTCGACGCCAGCATCGACACCGACCAGGCCCGGGCTGTGGCAGTTCTCGTGGCCGGGTCAGTGGCGCTGATGAACCTCTACCGCGTTGCCCGGCCGCTGAACAGGCTGCGGCTCGCTTTGGTGTCGATCATGGTGGCACTGTTCGCCGTCGCCTTCGTCATTCCGCGTACTCGCGACATCTTCGAATTGCCCTTGACGCGTGCCTGGGCCTATGCAATGGCAGCGGCGACGATTGCGATCGCGTATCCGCTCTTGATAGTTGGCAGTCGCACAAGTGAGTGGATCTACCAGCGGCGCGTTACTCTGCGCTCATGACTCACATGTACGACCTCACCATGACGTCGATCTCCGGCGATCAGGTCGACCTCAGCCAGTACCGCGGCCAGGTCACCCTCCTCGTCAACGTCGCGAGTTTTTGAGGCCTTACCGGCCAGTACGCAGGTCTGCGTACGCTCCACGAAGACAACAACGCGGCCGGCTTCTCGGTGCTCGCATTTCCGTGCAATCAGTTCGGTGCACAAGAACCCGGCACCGATGCCGAGATCATCGAGTTCGCAACCAGCAAGTACGACGTCACGTTCCCCATCTTCCACAAGATCGATGTGAATGGTGACGATGCCTGCGACCTGTACCGCTGGCTGCGCAGCGAGCAGCCCGGCGAAGGCGAGAGCAACGACATCGCGTGGAACTTCACCAAGTTCCTCGTCGACCGTGAGGGCAACGTCGTTCGACGCTTCGACCCCATGGTGACGCCCGAGCAGATCGCAGAAGATCTGCCTCAGTACCTCTAGATCGCGTACTCGGCCGCCGCGGCGAGCACGTCGCCGATGGTCGGATTCACCAACGCGACATCACCGATCACCACGGTGGGCACGGTCTCGTAGCCGCGCGCGACCGACCGCACCATTGCAGCCGCGTCGTCGTCCTCCCAGATGTTCACCAGACGATGCGGAATCACGTGCTGGTCGAGTTGCTGGCGTAGCGATCGGCACAAGCCACACCCGGGACGCCAATAGACGACGATCTCGTTGGCGGCATCGGGTTCGGTCGACTCGGTCACGAAGATGCTCAACGCCTGCGACGGCGGATTGCTTCCCGGTCTACGATCGCGGCCCATGACCACCATCTCCGTTGTTACGGGTGCCAACAGCGGCATCGGCCGTGCCACCGCCATTCATCTCGCCGCACAGGGCCACGTGGTGTTCGGCACCGTGCGCAACCTCGACAAGGCCGGCAAGCTCAACATCATGGCCGCCGACGCCGGTGTCGAGGTGAACCTGATCGAGCTCGACGTGGCCGACGACGAGTCGGTGCGCGCCGGATTCGCGCAGATCCTCGATACCACCAAGGGTGTGGTCGACGTACTGGTCAACAATGCGGGGGTCGGTGGCAACGCCGTGGCCGAAGAGTGCCCGCCCCAGCTCTACCTCGATGCCATGAACGTCAACGTATGTGGCGCAGTTCGCTGCCTACAGCAGGTGCTCCCTGGCATGCGCGAGCGGCGCAGCGGCACCATCGTGAACATCACCTCCATCGCCGGCCGAATAGCAGCAATTGCGCAGTCACCGTACGTGGCGTCGAAGTGGGCGTTCGAGGGGCTCAGCGAGGGCCTTGCCCAAGAGCTTGCGCCGTTCGGCATCCGCGTGGCCATCATCGAGCCCGGTGTCACCAAGAGCGCGATCTTCGCCAAGAACGTCGACGCCCCCAACCAGAGCGGTGCCTACGACGCCCACTACCGACGCCTGTTCCAGTTCTACGCAGCAGGCATGAAGCACTCCACCGATCCGTTCGAGGTGGGTGCCGTCATCCATCACGCAATCGTCACCCGCGAGCCGCAACTTCGGTACGCGGTGAGCTGGGGCGGCCAAGAGATCATCGACGGGCGCGACGCCATGACCGACAACGAGTGGGTCGATCTGGGCACGCACCTCGACGACGACGCGTACTACCAGCACTTCGCGGCCCGCTTCGGGCTCGACCTACGCGACGCCTGAGCGGCTAGCCGATCGCCGGCCGGTGCAGCATTGCCGTTGTGGGATTGAGCCACACGAGGTCGTCGGCGACCGTGGCGACGCCATCGACGATGAGGCTGTGGTCGTCGTTGGCACACGGCGGGAACACCATGGTGATCTCGGGACGAGCGGTCGCATTGGCTCGTGTTGCACGGCCGACAGTTGCCCTGAGGTGACCGTCGACCAGTTCGGTGGGCACAGCCAACACGTGGGCGCGGCCTTGGTCGCTCACAGTCACCAGATAAGCCCACGGAAACTTCGACAGCATGGCCTCGAGCTCTCCAAGGGGTACGGCAATGCTCATGTTGAATCTCCGTTCGCGCCTGTTGTTGCGCCTGTTGTTGCGCCTGTTGTCGCGTAGGTGGCGCGCAGCACAGCCTTCTCGATCTTGCCCATCGCGTTGCGCGGTAGCGCATCGGTGATGTACACCCGCTTGGGCACCTTGAAGCCCGCCAGCAGGGTTCGGGCCTGCTCGCGAATGGCAGCCGGATCAAGCAAGGCAGTGCCATTTGGAACCACCACGGCTACCACCGCCTCGCCGAAGTCGTGATTGGCAACGCCGATGACCGCCGACTCGAGGACGCCAGGCATCTCGTCGATCACCTCCTCGATCTCCTTGGGGTACACGTTGAGGCCGCCCGAGATGATGAGATCGTTGGCCCGGCCCACCAGGTGCACGTAACCATCGGCGTCGAACATGCCCACGTCGCCGGTCTTGAAGAAGCCGTCGGCCGTGAACTCGGTTGCCGAGAGCTCCGGGCGCTTCCAATAGCCGGAGAACACGTTGGGACCGCGTACTTCGAGCACGCCCACATCACCACCGGGCACGCGCAGTTCGACCCCCGGCAACGCCAGGCCAACGGTTCCGGGCCTGCGTTCGCCATGCAGCGGGTTGGAGGTGATCATCGAGGTCTCGGTCATGCCGTAGCGCTCAAGGATGGCATGACCAGTGCGTTCGGTGAACTGCTCGTGGATGGAGGAAAGCAGCGGCGCCGACCCACAGATGAACAGCCGCATCGCCGAGCAGGCAGCCGCGTCGAACGCGGGACTGGCGAGCAGCCGCGTGTAGTGGGTAGGTATGCCCATCATCACCGTGCATCGCGACAGTGCGGCCACCACGTCGGCCGTGTCGAAGCGGGTGAGGAACACCATGGGCGTGCCGTTGGCGATGCAACAGTTGACTGCGACGAACAGTCCGTGGGTGTGGAAGATGGGCAGCACGTGCAGCAGCACGTCGTCGGGTTGAAAGCCCCACAGCTCGCGCAGCGTCGCCGCGTTCGATGCCAGGTTGCGATGGCTGAGCATCGCTCCCTTCGGTCGACCGGTGGTGCCGCTGGTGTACAGGATCGCGGCGAGATCGTCGGGGCCTGCTGCCACGTCGTCGAACCGGTCGCGATGCACCGCGGCAGCACTGACCATCTCGGCGAGTAGCGCGTCACGTACCACCAGCGCTGGCTCGGCATCGCCCACCAAGTAGCTGACCTCGGCGGGTGTGTACGCCGGGTTCATCGGCAAGAGCGCGACACCCGACCTGACACAGGCGAGGTACAGCATGATCGCGTCGGGCGATTTGTCGACCTGCATGGCGAGCCGGTCGCCCGCAACAAGCCCGCGGCGTTGCAGTTCGTGCGCCAAGCGACCCGATCGCGCCGCCGCATCGCCGTACGTGGCGATCACGTGCGCATCGCCGTCGAGCAGGAACGGCGCAGACGAACCGATGCGCAACGCACCGAACAATCCGGTGAGCGTGTCGCCCACCCTCACGATCAATGTCGCGCCATCAGTAGCTGCCTGCGGCTCGCCACGCTGGCGCCGATTCTCGCCAAGGGGTTGAGATCCGGCGCCAACGTCGACCGAGGCGCGGCATCAGTGGTTGCCCCACTGCTCCCGGTGGATGACCTGCGCGGCCGGAAGGCGATGCGCCGGGCGGAAGTCGTCGCCGGTGTAATACGCCACCGGCAG
>JAYTNH010000506.1:0-5092 GCA_043748395.1 Ilumatobacteraceae bacterium
TTCAACGTGGTGCAGGGCATCGGCGAGCAGGTCGGTGCGGCACTCGTGAACGACCCGCGGGTGCGGCGCATCAGTTTCACCGGTTCACCCGAGACCGCCCGCCACATCGGCGTGGCGGCGGCGCGCAACATCGTGCCGTTCACCGCCGAACTGGGTGGCAAGGGTCCGTTCGTCGTGTTCGCCGACGCCAACCTCGACGCCGCCGCCAAGAAGGCCGCCGCACAGTACGACGACAGCGGCCAAGTGTGCCTTGCCGGTACGCGCCTGTTGGTCGAGGCGTCGGTACGTGACGAGTTCATGCAGCGGTTCAACGCCTACGTCGATGCACACGTGCTCGGCGACTCCCGCGACGCCACCACCACGATCTCGCCGATGATCCACCCCGAACACGTGGCGCGGGTGGCCGCATTCGTCGATCGGGCACGGGCCAACGGCGACACGATTGTGCGCGGTGGACAGCTGCATCGAGACGGCGGCCTGTGGTACGAGCCGACGCTCATCGAACCCGCCTCGAACGACAGCGAGGTGGTGCAGCACGAGGTGTTCGGGCCGGTGCTCACCGTGCAGACGTTCGCCGACGAAACCGAGGCGATCGAGCTGGCCAACAGCACCATGTACGGCCTGTCGGCCATCGTCTACACCGGGTCACACGAACGCGCCGAACGCATGGGCCGCGCCATACGCGCCGGCACGGTGTGGACCAACTGCTTCCTCATCCGCGATCTCACCGCGCCGTTCGGCGGCATCGGCACCAGCGGTATCGGCCGCGAAGGCGGCAACTACGCGCTCGACTTCTGTAGCGACCTCAAGACCGTGCAGGTGCTCGACGGCACCACGGCCTGAGCGGCCCGCCCCGTTAGTCTCGGCGCTATGGCCACCTCCCCTACAGCCGCGTACTCGATCACGCTCGATTGTCGACTCGACAACAAGCCAGGCACCTTGGGCAGGCTCGCCTCGGCCATTGGCGCAGCCGGCGGAAACATCGGTGCACTCGACGGCTTCGATGTGCGCGGCCCCGAGCTGCGGCGCTGCATCGTGGTGCATTGCCGCGACGAGGCACATCAGCTCAAGGTGGTCGAGGCTGTCAACACTTTGCCAGGGGCGACGCTGGTCGATTGGTGGGACCGCACGTTTCGCATGCACGAGGGCGGCAAGATCGAGGTCAACACGCTGGCTCCGGTGAACGATCGTGACGACCTCTCCATGGCCTACACGCCAGGCGTCGCTCGGGTGTGCACTGCCATCTACGAAGACCAAGAACTGTCGCGGAAGTACACGATTCGCAAGAACACCGTCGCCATCGTGAGCAACGGCACTGCGGTGCTGGGCCTCGGCGACATCGGCCCCCACGCCGCGTTGCCGGTGATGGAGGGCAAGGCGCTGCTGTTCAAAGAGTTCGGCGGTGTCGATGCCTTCCCGGTGTGCATCAACGCCCGCACCGCCGACGAGGTGGTCGATTTCGTGCAGCGCATCGCACCCACCTTCGGCGGCATCAACCTCGAAGACATCAAAGCACCCGAGTGCTTCGAGATCGAGGAGCGCCTGAAGAACACGGTCGACATCCCCGTGTTCCACGACGATCAACATGGCACCGCTGTGGTCACGCTGGCCGCGCTGTGGAACTCGTTGAAGATCACCGGTAAGCGAATGGAAGACATCTCGGTGGTGATCGCCGGCATGGGCGCCGCCGGCGTCGCGATCGGCAAGATCCTCATCAATGCGGGCGTCGGCGAGATCGTCGGCGCCGATCGCACGGGCGCGGTGTTCGCCGGCCGCGACAACCTCTACGTGTCGTAGCTGTGGTTCGCCGAGCACACCAACCCGAGCCGCAAGGAAGGTTCCATCGCAGAGGTACTGCGCGGTGCCGACGTATTCATCGGAGTCAGCGGGCCGGGCATCATCACCGCTGCCGATGTGCGCAACATGGCCAAGGACCCCATCGTGTTCGCGATGGCCAACCCCGATCCGGAGATCAGGCCCGAGGCTGTCGACGGCCTTGCCGCGATCATGGCCACCGGCCGTAGCGACTACCCGAACCAGATCAACAACGTATTGGCGTTCCCCGGCATCTTTCGCGGCGCACTCGATGCGAATGCCACCGACATCACCGAGAACATGAAGTTGGCCGCAGCGGTGGCCATCGCCGACTCGGTCACCGACGCGCAGTTGGCCCCCGACTTCGTGGTGCCGCCGGTGTTCGATCGCACGGTCGTGCAACGTGTCGCCCCGGCAGTCGCCGCCGCGGCCGTGGCCGACGGCGTTACTCGCGGATGATCGCCTGCCGGTCGGCCGCGCGAAACAGCGCCAACGCCACCGCCAACAGGGCGAGGAACGACGCGTATCCAACCGCATCGGGCAGTCCGGCGCGGCGAGTGGCGTACAGCGTGGCGAGGTCGGGCCACTGGTGCGAGTTGGTCCCTCCGTCGTCCACGTCACCGGTGTCGGGCACCTCGCGGCCGACGAAACTGGCCGTCTCGACGATCTGTCTGGGGTACATCGCGTCCGCGTCGATGATGCCGGCCGACTGGCTCGACACAGCGTTCCAGTTGGTGAGCGTCGGTAGTGCGGCCAGCACGATCGACAGCCCCACGAGCGCGAAAGTGGCGACCCGTGCGCGGCGCGACGAATCGAGCCACCGAATGCCCACCATCGCGACCGGAATCCACATGATCGGGACGAACGGCAGTAGGTAGCGCGGACCCCAACCGCCGCCCTCGTTGCGAAGCGAACCGAGTGCAAATAGGTAGCCACCGATCGGGAACAACCACGCCAGCATGTACTTGCGAATCGGTGCGGGTGCCGCTCGCCACCGCCACAGCGCGACTGCTACCAGCACCAGGACCGGCGAGAACCAGACCAGGCCGCGGTTCGGGCTGAACAGCTGATCGACAATTCCCGACAACGGATTTACCGCCCACAGCGTGTTGACATCGTCCTTCGAAAGCGGCGGGGCCCAGAACTGGCCGGTCACGCGATGGTTGACGAGCAGCACCGGAAGCAGGAGGAGGCCAAACGTCGAGACGCCAACCGCTAGGCGCACACCGATCTCACGCGCCCGGGCCGCGGTGCGCGGTGGACAGCCCACCAGACACTCGACGGTGCAACAGCCGAGTAGCACGAACACGGTAAGCGAGAAGCGAAACCAACAGGCTCCACTCGCAAGCGCGAAGAGCAGCACCGTCGACCGAAGTCGGGTATTGCCTACTGTGAATCGTCGCAAGCTCACCCACGCGACGCCGGCGATCAGTACCGCACTCGGAAAGACGTCCCAGGTTTGCTTTGCGTACGGAAGCAGGATGGTGGCGACGACACCCAGTGCGGCCCATCGAAGGGCTCGCTGCGCCGGCATCACTATCGCAAGCCCAAGTGCCAAGAACAAGGCGAGGAACACTCCGAGCAGGGCGAACGAACCTGACACGAGCACCTTTGTCGCGGCGCTCGGATCAAGTCGAGAAGACGGCTGCTGACCGAGCAGCCGAGACACGATCACCGCCGGCATCATCAGCACCTTGTTACCCGGGTCATGTACTTGGTACCAACGACCGTCACCGCCTTGTGCCCATGCACCCAGAAGTGCGGACTGGGGGCCGCCCGCGTTCGTTGATGCCTGCACAGCAACCAACACGTCCTTGAATCTCTGATCGTCGATGCCGAGGTGACCGGAATCGATGGTCTGCACCGTCTCGACCAGTTGGTGGTAGCTGTCGACATTGCCGATCCGTCCGTTCCAGATCGCGAACTGGAACACGAACGCTGCTGCGCAGAACAGCAGCAGCGCGCGTCTGGAAATGCAGCTACCCGACCGAACCTCGACGCACTCAGTCATCGGTGCCGACCATACTTACTCTGCAGCCGACACCCAGGACGCATCTGATCGATGGTCGATGAACCGATCGACGGGGGTCTTGCCGCTGTCGACAGCATCGTGTGTCCAATCCGGCTGCTTGCCGGCGAACGTCGCATCGAGCAGTGCGCCTTGTCCATCGATGTCGACCAGTGCGGCAATGAAGTAGGGCTCCGCCCTCGACGTTCCCGGCGCCAGAAAAGCCTCGATCTCGTCCGTAAACGCACCGAGGAGCGAGCCGACGACTGCCTGCTGCTGGGCCGCGAGCCCACATCGTGCGCCGTCCGCGACGGTGCCAAGTCGGGCCTTGACTGTGTCGAGGTCGAGTTGTCGACCTGAGCCACTTGCGAGCGTGTCGAGAAGTTGGGCGATATCCGCGCCGTCCTGCTTGCAGTGCGTGCACTGGCCGCACGACTCGATGGCGAGGAAGTGGGCAACACCTGCCGCAACGCTGATCGGCTCGAGATCGTCGCCGATCACGATGAAGCCGGCCGAACCGAGACCGCTTCCGATCGCCGCCATCGACTCGTAGCTGAGCGGAGTGCCGAGTTGGTCGGCCCTCACGATCGCGCTGGACACCCCGACCAGTACTGCGCTCACGCTGTGGCCGGCTGACACACCGCCGACGAGGTCGATGAGATCGCAGAGCAGCGTACCCATCGGTACCTCCACCACTCCGGGCCGCTGCACCGCTCCGGTGATGGTGCACACCACGGAACCGGGCGACTCGGGGGTGCCGACCTCGCGGAACACGCCAGCACCATGGGCGAGGATCGCAGCGACGTTGGCCATCGTCTCGACGTTGTTCACCAGCACTGGTGGTGAATTGCTCTGTCCGTCGAGCTCGGCCATCTGCACCCCGGCCGCCTGACCACTGCCGGAGTCGGCCTCGGCTTGCGAGGACACCACCTCGACCACCCCGTGACGGTAGGGCGGTGCGATGCGGGGAAACGGTGGGCGCCCGTCGATGACTTCCATCATGGCGGTCTCTTCGCCGAACAGGTACTCGGCCGGACCCTCGATGATGGTGACCGTCACATCGGCACACCAGCCCGCGGCGACAACCTCGGCCAGTGCCAATCGCAACCGCTCGAGCTCTGCCGAGAAGGAAGCCTTCGTGGCGATCACGATCGACTTGGCATCTACCGCCCACGCAGCGATGAGCGCGCCTTCGATGACCGCGTACGGGGTGGTTCGCAGGATCGTTCGATCCTTGAACGTGCCCGGCTCGCCCTCAGCTGCGTTGAC
>JAYTNH010000507.1:0-2559 GCA_043748395.1 Ilumatobacteraceae bacterium
CGGCGCAGGCCCCCAGCCGGTTGCCGTGCAGTTGCAGCGGTTCGTCGAGCGTTTGTCGACATGGCGTGAAGCTACTTCCAGCCTCGTTCACTGACCGCGATGCCACCGTGGTGGCACCCGAGTTGTTGAACAAACTGTTGGTGATCCACGGGCAAGTGGCGCGCATCACCGAGGTCGAGGCCTACACCCGCGACGATGCAGCCAGCCATTCACATCGCGGCATGACCAAGCGCAATGCAGTCATGTTCGGTCCATCGGGGCATCTGTACGTGTACTTCATCTACGGCATGCATCACTGCATCAACGTCGTCACGGGAGTCGAGGGCGATGGCCAGGCCGTGCTGATCCGTGCGGCAACGATCGATGGGGTGCTGCCGAGGGCATCTTCCGGCCCTGGACGGCTGGCGCGAGTGCTCGGCGTCGATCTCATGGCGAACGGCGTAGCGGCCATGGTCTACGACGATGGCACGGCGCCTCCGCGCGCACCGATCATCACACCGCGCATCGGCATCGCCAAGGCTGCTGACCTGCGGCGTCGCTGGGTTCTGCCCTGACCGGCTGCCCTGACCGGCTGCCCTATCTACCCGGCATGAATCCGCAAGCCGTGCGGATGGCAGGTGCCCAACCGGCGCACCGTGCGAGTGCCGGCGCGCCACGTCACCATCGACAACACGGTGATGTGCTCGGGTTCAGTGGTGGTAGGAATGGGCAACCCGGGCGTCTGTGCAGGGCTCTCGGCCACCACCCATGACAGGTCGCGTTCAGACCCGATGCGGTCGAGTGCGGCGACGTAGTCGCGTTGGCGTGCTTCGCTCAGGTAGCTGAGCACCCAACTGTTGAGCACCACCGGATGCCCCTGGTCGCCAACGGCTTGCACCGTTGGGGCGAGGTCATCCACGGCGTCGCCCCGCAGCACAGTGGGCGGGTTGTCGAGGGCCAAGGCCACCGCGGCCTGCAACCTCGCAAACCGTTCCGGTTGATCGGGCCACACACAGGCCTCGAGCCACCGCACGGCATCGGCGTCGGCGACGTCGATCGGAGCGGCGTCGAGACCGATCGTGGTGGCCACGGTGGGAAGCTGCCGAGGCAATGCGATCTCGCCGCGGATGCGGCACTCGAGGTGCACGGTGCTCCGCTCACCGACTGGTCCACCCGGTTGGTACTCGTACGAGTACTTGGTGAGCAGCTGATTGAGCCCGGCGCTGGTGCCGATGTCGACGAGGGCGAGCGCGCCCAACTCGGCGTGAAGCATGCCGAGTGGTGGCAAGAAGAACGCGCAGCGACCGACCTCGTTCGTCTGGGTGCTGCGCGTCGACAAGAGGCCGACGAGCTCGCCGGCGTGTTCGTTGACGAATCGTTTGAACACCGGATAGGCGTCGGCCGGTGGCCGGTGGTCGGACGAGAGGTTGGGGTAGAAGCCGCCGAGGTCGTGGCGCCGACCGTCGAGCAGCAGGTAGTGCACAGCCGCGAACAGCAGTACAGGACTGTGCTGCTCGGTAGGGGCGTGCAACATGAGCTCCAAAGACGAGACGTCGTTCGCAACGCCGTCCGAGAGCGATGAGTACAGCGGCGCCCGGTTGGCGCTCTCGTGTCCGAACGCACTGAATCGTCGCGCCAGCTCTTCCACCGAAGTCATCTCGCCGAACATACTCCCACCACCCCCAACTGCGTTTGCCGACTGACCCACATCCACCGTGGAAAACCCAGCAAACGCAAGTGCATCGGGCGCGATGAGCGAAGTCGGTGTGATTCGTGTGCGGTAACTGGCAACATGGCCACCATGGATCTGCTTGCCGACCTCGAGGCGCGTGGCCTCATCCACGACACCACCGATCGCGCCGCACTTGCCGAGCGCCTAGGTGCAGGGCCGATCGGCTTGTACATCGGATTCGACCCGACCGCCGACTCACTCCACGTCGGGCACCTGGTCGGCCAACTGTTTCTCCGCCGTTTCCAAGTGGCCGGCCACCGGCCCTTCGCCTTGGCCGGCGGCGCTACGGGAATGATCGGCGATCCCGGTGGCCGCAGCGAAGAACGCAATCTGCTCGATGCCGAGACGCTGCAACACAACCTCGACTGCATCAAGGTGCAGCTCAGCACATTGCTCGACTTCGAACCGGGTCCGTACCAGGCCACCATGGTCAACAACGCCGACTGGACCGCGCCGGTCACCATGCTCGAGTTCCTGCGCGACGTGGGTAAGCACTTCACCGTCAATCAGATGATCGCCAAGGACTCGGTACGTAGCCGCATCGCGAGTGAGCACGGCATCTCGTACACCGAGTTCACCTACATGCTGCTGCAGGCCAATGACTTCCGGCACCTCTACCAAGCGCATGGTGTCGAGTTGCAGGCCGGAGCGAGTGATCAGTGGGGCAACATCGTGGCAGGTACCGAGCTCATTCGTCGCAGGCTTGGTCAGCAGGCCTTCGCGATGACACACCCGCTCATGACCAAGTCCGACGGCGAGAAGTTCGGCAAATCGGTGGGAGGTTCGGTGTGGCTCGATCCGAGGCGCACCTCGCCCTATCAGTTCCGGCAGTTCTGGATGCAGGTCGA
>JAYTNH010000508.1:0-3326 GCA_043748395.1 Ilumatobacteraceae bacterium
CGACCTCGAGGTGTTGCAGGCTGCGCTCCACGCGCATGTCGAGTACACCGAGTCACCCGTCGCCAAACACATCCTCGACGGTTGGGAAACCGAGGCGTCGAGCTTCCAGCGAGTGATGCCCATCGACTACCAGCGAGTGCTCGCAGTCATCGAGCAGGCGAAGGTCGATGGTCTCGATGAACAAGCAACGCTCGACAAGGTGATGGAGGCAAGTCGTGGGTGAGGTAACCGGATTCATGAAGTGGGACCGCGAGTTGCCAGCGCGGCGGCCGGTGCCGGTGCGGCTGCGTGACTGGCGCGAGGTGTACACCGACTTTCCAGACGATGCGCTCAAGCTGCAAGCGGGCCGATGCATGGATTGCGGCATCCCGTTCTGCAACAACGGGTGCCCGCTGGGCAACCTCATTCCCGACTGGAACGATCTCGTCTATCGCGACCACTGGTCCGATGCCATCGATCGGCTGCATGCCACGAACAACTTCCCCGAGTTCACCGGACGCTTGTGTCCCGCGCCGTGCGAGTCGGCCTGTGTGCTCGGCATCAACGCCGACCCAGTGGCCATCAAGCAGGTCGAAGTCGAGATCATCGATCGCGCCTGGGAAGAAGGATGGGTGACGCCGCGCGTCCCCACGGTTCGTACCGGAAAGCGAGTGGTGGTGATCGGGTCGGGTCCCGCTGGCCTGGCCACTGCACAACAGCTCACCCGTGCCGGACACGATGTGGTGGTGCTCGAGCGCGCCGACCGCATCGGCGGCTTGCTCCGGTACGGCATCCCCGAGTTCAAGATGGAGAAGCGCCACCTCGATCGTCGCATCGAGCAGATGGAGGCGGAGGGAACCGAGTTCCGAACCAATGCCGTCGTCGGCGACGGCCTCGATATCGAGGTACTGCTGGCGTCGTTCGACGCTGTGGTGCTCGCGTGCGGAGCAACGGCTGCTCGCGATCTGCCCGTGCCAGGTCGCGATCTGCACGGCGTCTACCAGGCCATGGAGTACTTGCCATGGGCCAACCGCGTGCAAGCGGGCGAGCTCGAAGCTTCCCCCCTCGATGTGCACGACAAACACGTCGTCATCATCGGTGGCGGCGACACGGGTGCCGACTGCCTGGGTACCGCACATCGCCAAGGCGCCGCATCGATCACGCAACTCGAGATCATGCCCCGCCCCCCCGATACCCGAAGCGATGGCAATCCCTGGCCGCAGTTCGCGATGGTCTACAAGGTCACCTCGGCCCACGAGGAGGGTGGTGATCGCCTGTACAGCGTGAACACCGAGCGCTTCATCGACGACGGTCACGGCAACATCTGTGCGTTGCTGTTGCATGAAGTGCACATGGTCGACGGTCGGTTCGAGAAGATCGAGGGCACCGACCGCGAACTGCCGGCCGACTTCGTGTTTCTCGCCATGGGCTTTCTGGGTCCTGAGCGGGGCTCGTGGCTCGAACAACTCGGTGTGGCCTTCGACGAACGTGGCAACGTGCGACGCGACGACCGGTACATGTCGTCGGTGCATGGCGTGTTTGTCGCTGGCGACATGGGCCGCGGGCAGAGCCTCATCGTGTGGGCCATCGCCGAAGGGCGATCGTGTGCTGCAGGCGTCGATGCCTGGTTGATGGGCGAGACCGATCTGCCATCGCCCATCGCGCCCAGTGCGCGCCCACTTGTATGACCTCACAACGTAGGCTTTGGTCATGCGTCCGTTCCTGATCGGCACCATCACAGTGGTTGCCGCGGCCTTCAGTCTTGGTGGGTGTGGCGATTCAGCCGCAGGTACGCCATCGTCCGTGCTCGATCTCACGTCCACCAACTACGTCGTTCAGAGCACCACCGCCAGCACGGTGGCTCCCACGAGCGACCCCACTGGCGCCGTGCAGGGCGAGCAGCGCTACACCATTGCGTCGGGCGATGTGCCGTTCTCGGTGGCTCGCAAGTTCGGAATCACGCTCGAAGCGCTCACGCTCGCCAACGAGGCCACCCCCGGCTACGGGGCCTTCTTCGTTGGGCTCGAAATCATCATTCCCGCCGGCGGCATCATTCCCGACCCCAGCGCGGTCACTACGTTGCCTGCCGCCCCGGTGAACGTCACCACCACTATCGCCGGTGGTCAGAGCAACTGCGGCGCCGGCAGTTACGTCATCGTCGAGGGCGACCTCCCTGGCACCGTTGCCAAGAAGTTCGACGTCACGCTCGAACAGTTGAACGGCGCCAACGCCAACACCCGGGGCTACACCAACTTCGTTGTTGGTGTCACCATCGTCATCCCGCCCAAGGGCGGCTGCTGACCGTTCCTCGCGCAACGCCGAACTTTGGTCGTGACCGGTTGAGACCGCCGTCGGCGGGCGACCACTCATGACCACGAATCGCCTGACCAGCGTGAGGTTTAATCGCCGAGGTTGGGCCAGCGACGCTTCTGGCGTCGGCGTTGGCCAGCCATGCCGGTCTTGCGGTGCTCGCCGAGCGCCCACTGACGACGCCATCCGGTGTACTCGGGCCCAGTGAGACGGGTGCTGGTGCGGCTGGCCGAGCGCTTGCGTGCGGTCCAGTAGTCGTGCAATGCCTCGTCACCAAGCGCAGCGACAGCGGCCTCGATGCGAGCGTTGAAGCGTCGCGTGTTCTCGTCGGCCAGCGGCCACAGCGGAGCCCCGAAAACGACCATGGTGCGTCCACGTTTGGGCCGCTTCATGCCCTTGCCGTAGATCGCACCCGACCCGTCGATGAACACCGGCACCACCGGCACGCCGGCGCGGGCAGCGAGGTATGCCGCGCCGCCCTTGAACTCCTGACCCCAGCCATCGGGTGAGCGTCCACCCTCGGGGTAGATCACCAGACTCCAGCCGTCGAGCACGAGATCGCGGATGCGATCGCTCGACTTGCGGCTCGTGACCTCGCGGTCGATCGGGAAGGCATTGAGAGCGAGGGCAGCCAGGTGGCCCTTGAGTCGCTTGTCGAAGAAGTAGTCGGCTGCAGCAGCGACCACGAGCTTTGAGCGCCACGGCTCTGGCACGGCGGTGACCATGATGGGCGTGTCGAGGTGGCTGTGGTGGTTTGGTGCGAAGATCACTGCAGGTGGGTCGTCGAGCCGTGACAGATCGTCGAGGCGGTCGAGTCCGACGATGAGTGGGTTGGCGACCAGCTTCACCGCAGCCCGCATCGGGCCGTTGGTGATGACGGAGCGGGCGGCCTTCGCCGGAGCGCGCCGCGCCCACGACGAGTCGTAGTCGGCCCCGAGCGTTCCGGGCTCGGCAGGCACCACCATGCCCCTGGGAACCGAGGGCGCCCGATAGGGGAACCCGAGGTTGCGAGTTGGTTTCAAGGCCTTGCGCACGAG
>JAYTNH010000509.1:0-2412 GCA_043748395.1 Ilumatobacteraceae bacterium
GGCGGCGGGTGTGACGGCGGGCGCAACCGTCGTGTTTGTCGAGGGTGCGCCGATCGAGCCCGCCCTGGTGGACATCGCTGCAATAGCTCCGACAGCGATCCTCTGGGAGTTCGGTGGCGACTTTGCTGCCAACGCCGTTTCACGGTTCAACATGTCGCTCCTGGTCCCTGCGACCTTCGTGATGACGAATCCTGGCGACTCGTTGGCCTACCTGCAGGGTCAGGGTTACGTCAACCCCTAACGTCAGTGTGTGCTCGTTCGCCAAGTGGGCGACTGGTACCGTGCCCAGGTGCCCACCGTGTTTCCAGGTCGCTACACCGCCAGCGCCGACGAGGGCACCGTGGTGTTCGCAATCGGCATGCGCATCAACCGCCTATGGGCAGTCCATCGTTGGCTCAAGCCCACCATCAACACCACTCGCATGTGGTGGCACATGCAGCATCACAAGCCCGACGGGTATCGCAACGGGTACCTGTACGTGTACTGGCGCGGCGTGGGAATGATGCAGTACTGGCACGACTTCGCATCGCTCGAGGCGTTCGCCCGCGACACCACGCAGCCGCACCTGGCTGCATGGCGCCAACTCGTGACGCAGACCAAGCACGACCAGACGTTCGGCTATTGGCATGAGACGTATGAGGTGCAGCCTGATCGGTATGAGGCGATCTACGGCAGCATGCCCCGCTTCGGTCTTGCCGAGGCCGGCGAACACGTCGCCATTGCCGCCGCCACCGACGCCGCTCGGGCACGCCTTTCGAACGCTGCGGCCGTCGACTGACCGGAGTGGCTTCGGCCGCGCATGACCGGTTCAGCGATCAGGTTTCCCTGGTCGACCCGTCAGCGCGCGCACCGACTCCGGCGCTCTCAGTCGCCGATCACGAGGGAATCCGCCAACTCCTGGGCACCGGGACGGTCTGGCACCTCGACCACCACGGTCGTGCCGTCGATGTCGATGACATAGGTGGTGCCGACATCACCCGTCCAGTACGAGGCGACGACGCCGACGTCGAACCAGAGTGTGATGACACAATTGCCCCTCGGTGAGTCGAAGCACGGGTACCCACCATCGAACGCCCCGACGCGCCACGACATGGCCGCCGCAGGGAGGCCGGCGAACTCGGTCGTCATGACTTCACCGGCCTCCACACCGGGCAGCGCGGCGAAGTAGGCCAGATAGTCGGCGGGGGGCGCTTCAGTAGCGGCAGTCAGCGCCGCGGCGTCGGCATCGGAGCCGAAGCCTGGCCGCGGTGGACGAGTCGTGGTCGCACCAAGGTCGACGAGCGGGTCGGTGAACATACGCGCCTTCTCCAGATCGAAGACTCCGAGGAGTGGTTCAGTCCCTGCCAGATCCGCAGCAACGAAGAACCCACCAGGCCCCGACACTGCGATCGTTCCGTCGGTGGGGTTGGTGAACTGCAGTGCCCGGCCGATGACCGATCGAGCCAGCCGGTACGACGCGCCTGCTGGGAGGAGTTGCCCGATGGGGAGAGCAGGCAGCAATGCCTCGGTCGTGGTTGGCGCGTCGGTTGCCGACGGGTCAGTGGCCGGCGGAGCGGTGCCCGGCGGGACCGTCGAGGCGACCGTCGGCGGCGCTTCGGTCGCAGTTGGCGTAGAAGTGGAGTCGCCACTGCATGCCGCGCTGAGCGTGAGTGCGGCAATGATGCCGAGGGCCTGGAATCTCATGGGTCTTCTCCTGTAGCTGGTGGACATCAGTGCATCGATCAGGTGGTCTGCGACAACGGGTGGTCAGTCGCCGATCACGATGGAGCCGGCCACCTGCTCGGCGCCGGGACGGTCTGGCACCTCGATCACCACGGTCTTGCCGTCGATGTCCAAGACGTAGGTGGAGCCGGCGTCGCCGGGCGCGTAGGACGAGACCCAGCCGTCGGCAAGCCACGTCGTGGCGACGCAGTTGCTTCCCGCCGAGCCAGAGCAGGGGTACCCACCATCGAACGCGCCGAAGCGCCACGTCATGACCTTGGCCGGGAGGCCTGCGAACACGGTGGCCGTGACCTCGCCGGCCTCGACGCCGGGCAGAGCGGCAAAGAACGCCAGGAAGTCGGCCGGCGGCGCGACCGTCGCGCCCAGCACTGCCTCGGCGCCTGCGGCGATGATCGCATCGACGTCGACGAGCGGGTCGGTAAAGACCCGGAGCGCCGCCAGATCGACCACAGAGACCAGCGGCTCGGCGCCTGCCTCGTCCGCCGAGACGACGAACCCGACCGGGTTGGGAAACCCGTAGGTTCCATTCGTCGGGTTGGTGAACTGCAGCGACCGGCCGACGACCGAACGAGCCACCCGATACGACGTGCCAGCGGTGAGCGGTTCGAAGATCGGTAGTGCGGACACCACTGGCCCACTCGCCTCTGACGCAACACTGGTCGTCGTCGACCCGGGGTTCGTGGTGATCGG
>JAYTNH010000510.1:0-4787 GCA_043748395.1 Ilumatobacteraceae bacterium
ACTGCCGGAAGGATGCTGCCGTAGGTGCCGGCCAGCAACCCTTGGCCCATTGTCGCCGGCTCGATGCGGCCCAACTGGCACACGATGAGCATCGCCGGCACCTGATGCAGCACCTGCGACAGATGATCGCTCGACTGCATGATCGCCGAGGCATCGCTCCGGCCGGTCTGGTCGACCATCTCGCGCTGCGTAGCTATGTACGGCTCGTAGGCGCGACGGTAGAGCTGGGCGATGCCGGCCTTGGTGTCGGGATCGTCGATGACGAGCCAGCGCCACCGTTGCACGTTGCCTCCGGCTGGCGCCTGCGTAGCAATGCGAATGCAGTCGACGATGAGCTCGCGCGGTACGGGCCGAGTGAGGTCGAGTCGCTTGCGAACGGCTCGCGTGGTGGTGAGCAAGCGATCGGTCTCGTTCAGATCGAACGGGTCTGACTGAGGGGTAGTGGACATGAGTTCCTAGAGTACGGACATCAGGGTCGATCCAGAGAGGCAGGGTGCGTCCATGCCCAATCCACGCGAAGAGTGGCAAGCAGCGTTCGAGGCATCGTCGGTGCGCGACTCCGACTTCTCCACCATGTCGGGCATTCCCTTGGCGCCGGTGTACGGGCCCGCCGACGGCGAGTTCCCCGGGCAGTATCCGTACACCCGTGGGCCGTATGCGTCGATGTACCGATCGAAGTTGTGGACAATGCGAATGTTCGCCGGCTTCGGCACGGCCGACGACACCAACTGGCGGTTCAAGGAGATCATCCGCTCCGGTGGCGACGGGCTCAGTACGGCGTTCGACATGCCCACCTTGCTCGGCCTCGACAGCGACCACGAGATGTCGCTCGGCGAGGTCGGCCGATGCGGTGTGGCCATCGACACGTTGGCCGACATGGAAGACCTGTATGCCGGTATCGATCTTGGTGCCATCACCACATCGATGACCATCAACTCGCCGGCTGCAGTCATCTTCGCGATGTTCATCGCGCAGGCCGAGAAGGCGGGGGTCGCTCGGGCGCGGCTCGGTGGCACCTTGCAGAACGACATCCTCAAGGAATACCAGGCGCAGAAAGAGTTCGTGTTCCCTCCCCGACAGAGCATGCGTCTGGTTCGTGACACGATCAGCTTCTCGGCCGCCGAGATGCCCAGGTGGCACAGTGTGTCGATCAGCGGCTACCACATTCGCGAGGCTGGCTCGACGGCCGCCGAAGAGTTGGCGTTCACGCTGGCCAACGGGTTCGCCTACGTAGAGCTCGCGCTGGCCGCTGGCCTGCCAATCGACTCGTTCGCGCCACGGCTGAGCTTCTTCTTCAACGCGCACATCGACTTCTTCGAAGAGATCGCGAAGTATCGAGCTGCCCGTCGCATCTGGGCGCGCTGGCTCCGCGATCGGTACGGCGCGCAACTCGAGCGCTCGCTGCAGCTCAGGTTCCATACGCAGACCGCCGGCGTGTCGCTCACTGCGCAGCAGCCCGAGGTCAACATCATCCGCACTGCCATCGAGGCGCTGGCTGGCGTGTTGGGTGGCACGCAGAGCCTGCACACCAACTCGATGGACGAGGCCATGGCGCTGCCCACCGAGCGGTCTGCTCGCATCGCACTGCGCACCCAACAGGTGCTCGCATACGAGACCAATGTGGCGCACGTCGCCGATCCATTGGGTGGCTCGTGGTTCGTCGAGGAGCTCACCGACGAGATGGAACGTCAGGCCGAGGAGCTGTTCGCGCACCTCGATCGGCTGGGTAGCGGCTCGATGCTTGAAGGATGCATCCAAGGCATCGAGGAGAACTGGTTCCAGGGACGCATCGCCGACTCTGCCTACGACCTCGAGCGCAAGTTCAACAGTGGTCAGCGCATCGTGGTGGGCGTCAACCTGTTCACCGACGGTAACGACGACGACGAGATGGAGCTGCTCGAGATCACCAGCGAAGACGAAGCCCGCCAGCTCAAGCGGCTCGACCAAGTACGACACGATCGCAACCAGGCTGCTGTCGACCAGGCTCTGGCGGCGCTTGCGGCCGACGCCGCCGATCCTGAGGTGAACCTGATGCCACGGCTCATCGAGTCGGCCAATGCGTATGCATCGCTCGGCGAGATCATGAGCACGATGGGTGCCGTGTTCGGTCGCCACGTCGAGGTTCCCACCATCTAGTGGACGCATATCGCGATCTCATCGTCGAACGCATCGGCCACGTTGATGTCATCACGATCAACCGGCCTGAGCTTCGCAATGCGCTGCGCTTCGAGACCTACGACGAGCTCGAACGCGCGGTACGCACAACCTCGGCGCGCTGCATGGTCATCACCGGCGCCGATCCAGCTTTCTGCTCAGGCGACGATGTTCGAGCGGTGATGGGTGGCGGCGATGGTGCCAAGCCGGTGTCGGTGGTGCCGCGCCTCACGCCTGCCGCTGACGCATTGCTGCACACCGATGTGCCCGTGATCGCTGCCGTGAACGGCGCGGCCGTTGGGTGGGGAATGGAGTTGGCGCTCATGGCCGACCTACGCGTGGCTTCTGATCGCGCCAGGTTCGCGGAGCTGTTCGTCATGCGCGGGCTGTGCACCGACGTGGCCGGCATCGGCCGATTGGCGTCGCTGGTGGGTCGCGAGGCCGCCGCCGAACTGCTCTTCACCGGCGATGTGATCGACGCCGCCACGGCACTCGATCTCGGGCTGGTGCGTCGCGTCGTGACACACGATCAGCTGATGCCCGAGGCGCTGGCGCTGGCGACCAAAATCGCGGAACGTCCGCCGTTGGCAGTGCAGAAGATCAAGCAGGGCATGCGCGAAGCGCTCGACCCCGACTGGTCGGCACTCGGAGAATGGGTGTCGCGATCGCTCGGCGAACTGTTCCGCACCGACGACCACCGCGAGGGTGTTCGGTCATTTCTCGAGAAGCGGCCGCCCTCGTTCCATGGCCGGTAGCCCGGTGACAGTTGTGGCGCAGGTCAGCTCAGCTCATGATCCGACCGCCGAGTGTGATAGTCAGAGCGGGTTCGGTCGTGGGGGCCGAACGTTCACGACAGGTACTCGCTGATGGCTCTCCTCGACACATATGGCATGTCGGTCACGTTCGGTGGCCTCAAGGCCGTCAACGACGTCGACTTCTCGGTCGAGGAAGGCAAGCTCGTCGGCCTCATCGGACCGAACGGCGCGGGTAAAACCACCTTCATCGATGGCATCACCGGATTCGTGCCCACCACCGGGCGCATCGTGTTCGACGGCAACGAGATCGGCTCCATGCCGGTGCACAAGCGAGCCGCGCTCGGCTTGGGGCGCACTTGGCAATCGCTCGAACTGTTCGACGACCTCACGGTGGAAGAGAACCTTCAAGTGGCTGCCGAGAAGCAGAGTGCCAAAGACTTCCTGCTCGACTTGGTCGCTCCACGACGCCCCCGCGATCGGTCGGCAGTTGACTTTGCGCTCGATGTCCTTGGCATTCGCGACCTGGCCGCGCGCATGCCGAACGAGATCAGTCAAGGACAGCGCAAACTGGTGAGCGCCGCGCGCGCTCTGGCGGCTCGCCCGCGGCTGCTGTGCATGGACGAACCTGCCGCCGGCCTCGATACGCAAGAGAGCATCGAGCTCGGCGCACGACTCCGCGACATCGTCAACGCCGGCATCACCATCTTTTTGGTCGACCACGACATGGGGCTGGTCCTCAACGTGTGCGACTACATCTACGTGATCGAGTTCGGGCGCAAGATCGCCGAAGGAACTCCATCGCAGATCAAGCGCAACCCGCAGGTCATCGAGGCCTATCTCGGCTCGTCGGCCAGTCAGGATGGCGAGTGATGAGTGTTCTCGAGATCGAAAATCTATCGACCGGTTACAACGGTGTTCCCGTGGTGCGCGACCTCAACCTGCATGTCGACGAGGGTGAAATCGTCGCACTGCTCGGCCCCAATGGTGCAGGCAAGACCACCACGCTGCTCACCACGTCCGCGCTGGTGCCCATCATCAAGGGCGACATCCGCGTGTTCGGGCAAAGCGTCAAGGGGCGTCGGCCGCATGTGGTAGCCCGTTCCGGGCTCGCTCATGTGCCTGAAGATCGCAGCCTGTTTTTCCAGCTCACCGTGCGCGAGAACCTCAAGCTCGGGGCAGTCAAGGGAGCCGCCGATCTCGATGCGGCGCTTGGGTACTTCCCTGCTCTCGCCGACTTGCTCGACCGAAAGGCCGGTCTGTTGTCGGGTGGCGAGCAGCAGATGCTGGCCATGGCTCGCGCCCTCACCGTGAAGCCGAAGCTGCTCATGGTCGACGAGATGAGCCTGGGTCTGGCGCCCATCATCGTCGAAAGACTGCTACCGGTGTTGCGTCGCATCGCCTCCGAAACTGGTGCCGCTGTGCTGTTGGTCGAACAGCACGTGCACCTGGCTCTCGAAGTGGCCGACCGTGCCTACGTTTTGAGCCATGGCAACCTCACGATGGAGGGCGATGCGAAGCACTTTGCGGCGAACCGTCATCTCCTCGAGACCGAGTATCTGGGTGGCAGCGAGCCTGCTGAGTGAGCCGGTCGCGTCTCACATGCGTCGGCGCCAACGGTGTCGAGTTGGTGGCCGACGCGTACGGCGATCCGCAACACCCGCCTGTGCTGTTGCTGCACGGTGGCGGACAAACCCGTCACTCGTGGGGCGGCACCGCCCAGAAGCTGGCTACACAGCGTTTCTACGCCGTGAGCGCCGACCTTCGCGGTCACGGTGATTCCGACTGGGACCCCGACGGCAACTACACGTTCGCGATGTTTCAGGCCGATACCGAGGCGTGGTGCGATCTCCTGAACCGGCCGGCTCTGGTCGGTGCTTC
>JAYTNH010000511.1:0-5186 GCA_043748395.1 Ilumatobacteraceae bacterium
ACGACCTGAGGTCGATCGGACGACTCGACAACACGATCATCCTGGTGCTCACCGACAACGGGGCAAGCCAAGAGGGAGGCCCGTTCGGCGTGATGCACGAGATGAAGTTCTTCAACGGCATCCTCGAAACGCCCGACGAAGCCATCTCGCGCATCGACGACATCGGCGGACCGCACAGCCATGCCAACTACCCGTGGGGCTGGGCACAGGCCGGCAACACGCCGTTCAAGTGGTACAAGCAGAACACGCACGAGGGTGGCGTGCACGTGCCATTGATCGTCCACTGGCCCGAAGGCATCCCCGAAGGCGGCAGCCTGCGCACACAGTTCCACCACGTCAGCGACATCACCCCGACGATCTACGAGCTGATCGGGGTCGAGCCGCCCAGCACCTACCGCGGCAAGGTGCAACTACCTGTCACCGGCACCTCGCTTGCCTACACCATCACCGACGCCGACGAGCCCAGCCGCAAGCAGGTGCAGTACTTCGAGATGGGCGGGCATCGGGCCATCTACTTCGACGGTTGGAAGGCAGTCACACGCCATACGCCCGGGGTGCCTTTCGACGACGATGTGTGGGAGCTCTACCGCGTTGCCGACGACTTCTCCGAGACCAACGACCTCGCCGCCGAGCTGCCCGACATGGTGCGATGGATGGTCGACCTGTGGTGGGAGCAGGCACGCGAACATGGCGTGCTACCACTCGACGATCGCGGCGTCGAACTGTTCGCCGCACGGTTCGAGGATCGCACACCCAACCCTGCATCGCGCCACTACGTGTACCACCCGCCCCTGTCGCCTATCACTCCACAAGCGGGGGCCTCGCTCGGCGGGCGCAGCTTCGTCATGACCGCAATGCTCGAACGCTCCCCAGGCGACGAGGGCGTGCTCTACGCAACGGGTACCGAGAACTCCGGGCTGAGCCTATTCATCGAGGGTGACAGCCTCGTGTTCGACTACAACGCGTTCGGCGAGCACGTGGTAGCCGTCTCCGAGCTCGTCGTACCGGCGGGCTCCACCATCGTCGGTGTCGACTTCCGTCGAGAGGGCCGCAACGGCACGGCAACACTGCTGATCGACGGCGAGCCGGCCGGACACGTGTCGATCCCACTGGTGATGCGGATGATCTCGTCGGTCGGCGCGAGTGTGGGCTACGACGCTGGTTCCGCGGTGAGCAACCGCTACACCGCACCGTTCCCCTTCACGGGTGTGCTTCGGCGGCTCGAGGTGCAACTCGCGCCAGAACGCAAGCGCGACCAGCCGGGCGATGCACAAGCTGCGGCCACGGCGGAGATGGGTCGCCAATGACCTGTTGCTCGCCCCAGCGCGAGCCGAATGCAGGCGTCGGGAGCCTTTCAACTCCTGTACAGCGGGCCGACCATCAGCAGCCGCTCATCGAGCTACCCGGTGGCTTGTTCACCATGGGCGAATCGAGTTCGTGGACCTACCCAGGCGACGGCGAGGAGCCACGGTCGGCGACGGTTGCCCAGTTCGGCATCTCGGCGACGGCGGTCACCAACCGCGAGTTCGGCGAGTTCGTCGCCGCCACCCGATACGCAACCGATGCAGAGCGCTTCGGATGGTCGTTCGTGTTCGGCGGACTGCTGCCCGACGACTTCCCCGATACCCACGGTGCTGCCGCAGCACCGTGGTGGCGACAGGTGCACGGCGCGAAGTGGGACCATCCGGAAGGGCCGCACAGCGATGTGGACGAACGGGCCGAGCACCCCGTGGTGCACGTGAGCTGGAACGACGCCACGGCCTTCGCGACGTGGGCGGGCGGCCGTCTGCCAACCGAGCCCGAGTGGGAGTACGCATCGCGTGGCGGCACCACCTCGACCTTCCCGTGGGGCGACGAACTCGAGCCACATGGCGGGCACCGCATGAACGTGTTCCAGGGAGACTTCCCATCACACAACACCGCTGCCGACGAGTGGGTCGGTGCGTGCCCCGTCACCACTTACGCGCCCAACGCGTTCGGCCTCTACAACACAGTGGGCAACGTGTGGGAGTGGACCGCCGACTGGTTCGATGCGCCCCGCACCCTGGTGCTCAAGGGCGGCTCATACCTGTGCCACGCGTCGTACTGCCGGCGCTACCGACCAGCGGCACGGATGAGTTCGACGGCCGACAGCAGCGCCGGCAACATCGGATTCCGCATCGCTCGCTGAGTGCCCGAACCGACCGACTGGCTACGACCAGCCACCCGAGTAGCTCACAAACTGGCCGGTGGTGAACCCGCTCGAACCGTCGAGGAATGCCATGCAGAAGGCGGCGCATTCGTCGACAGTGCCCAATCGACGCATGGGTACCGAGGCCTCGATCTTGGCGCGCACGTCGGGATCGTTGCCACCGCTGGCCCGCAAGAACTCGGGGAAGTCCATGAAGTTGGTCCCGAGCGCGTTCACCTGAACACCGTGGCGGGCGACTTCGTCGGCGACGTTCTTGACCAGCATGTTGGCCCCTGCCCGAGCCGATGAGTAGAGCGGTGCGTTGGGCGTGGGCCGCGCTCCTGACGCACTGGTGACCACGAGCACCTGCCCAACACGCCGTTCGACCATGTGCGGAACGACCGCCTTGAGGAAGTGATAGGGCGCCTCGAGGCAACCACGCACCACAGCCTGCAGATCGTCGATGCTCGAGTTGAGGAACCGACCGGTCACCACATTGCCCGAGAACGCGACGGCAGCGTCGACGTGACCGAACCTGGCTATTGCTGCGTCTACGAGTCGTTGCGAGGCTGAAGGGTCGGCAAGATCACCCACCCTCGTGACCACCTCGACGCAGGCCCCAGCTGATTCGAGCTCGTCGACGAGCGCGGGTTGCGGATCGCCCACGACGAGGTCGTGCCCGCGCTGGGCAAGCAGGCGCGCCAGCGGAGGACCGATGTAGAAGTTGGCGTTGGCCACCAACGCCACGCGCCGGCTCATGACGTCATCCCGCCGAGGCCGACCAGACCTCGCGCCAACTCGATCTCACCCATGTGACGCAGGCCGTGCTGGTAGATCCAGCACTCGAACCCGTCGAGCACCGTGAGGCCCGGCTCGCCCGCCACGCGTGCGCTGAATGTGCTGGCGATCTGCGGCGGGAAGGGGCGCTCGATCAGTACCTTGGTGAGGTCTGCTGGATCCATCTGGTCGAGCCATGCCTCGGTGCGGCCGAACACCTCACGTTGGTAGGCCTTGAACGCCTCGTAGTCGCCGATGCGTTGATGCACCATCTCGCCGACGGTGCGGTGCTTGCCGTGATCGTCAATGGCCATGCGCACCCGTTGCTGCCACTGTTCGTTCCAGATCGGAGCAACGCCGGTGATCATCATGAACGATGCATCCTGCATGTTCGTGTAGTGGAACAGGCAGAACGCGATGGGCAGCACGCCCTCACGTTCGAAGTGGTTCACGTGGTCGAGCGTCATCGTGTCGACGGCCTCGTAGTAGAGCGAGTGCATCGCGTTCATGCGGCGTGACAGCGAATCGACGATCAGTGCATCAGACATGACAGGTGAAGTTAGATGTTGACAGTCGCTATGTCAACACTTTCTGAGGCGCCGATCCGTGACACACTCGACCCGATGAACGATGACCCCACACCGCGCCCAGCGAGCACGCAAACGACGGTCGCCAATGCCGCCGTCGCCGCTCGTCTCCCGTTGCACGACCGCGCCGACTTCGAGCGTGCGAGTCGCGGACTGCTGGCAACGCTCGACCCGCCGGTGATCGACGGGCCTGGGGGGCGTGCTCTGTGGGACGTCGGCACATTCGACTTCCTCGACGGCGACGCCCCGCCGGAGGTGAACCCCAGCCTGTGGCGCCAGGCCCAGCTCAACTGCATGCACGGCCTGTTCGAGGTGGTCGATGGCATCTACCAAGTGCGCGGGTACGACCTGTCGAACATCAGCTTCGTGCGCACCAACACCGGGTGGATCGTGATCGACCCACTCACCGTTGCCGAGACGGCGGCAGCGGCACGGCGGCTGGTCGACAGCCACTTCGGACCGTTGCCCATCGTGGCGGTCATCTACACCCACAGCCACGTCGATCACTTCGGCGGCGTGCGTGGCATCGTCACTGACGATGAAGTGAGCAGCGGCGCGGTACGCATCATCGCCCCAGCCGGCTTCCTCGAAGCGAGTGTCAGCGAGAATGTGATCGCGGGCCCGGCCATGCGGCGGCGGGCCATGTTCATGTACGGCATACTGCTGCCGCGAGGCCCCAAGGGTCATGTCGACGCCGGCCTGGGCAAGGCCACTCCGTTCGGTTCGATCGGGCTGATCGCGCCCACCGAGTCGATCGGCGCAACCGGCGACGTCGTCGACATCGACGGCGTCGCGGTCGAGTTCCAGATGACGCCGGGCACCGAGGCGCCGGCCGAGATGAACTTCTACTTCCCGCAGTTCCGTGCCGTGTGCATGGCCGAGAACTGCAGCGCGACGCTGCACAACGTGTACACCCCGCGGGGCGCCGAGATCCGCGACGCGTTGGGCTGGAGCCGTTACATCGACGAGGCGCTCGAGTCGTTCATCGATCGCGTCGACGTCGCGTTCGCCAGCCACCACTGGCCACGATGGGGCACCGCCGACATCGAGACCTGGCTCACCGGCCAGCGCGACGTGTACCGCTACTTGCACGACGAAACGATGCGGCTGGCCAACCACGGACTCACTGCACTCGAGATCGCCGAGCAGCTCGAGCTCCCGCGTGCGATCGGTGACGAGTTCTTCAACCGCGACTACTACGGCACGGTGAACCACAACGTGAAGGCGATCTACCAGCGCTACCTCGGCTGGTTCGATGCCAACCCGGCCAACTTGCATCCGCTGCCACCCGTACCGGCCGCACAGAAGCTCGTCGAGTACATGGGCGGCGCTGACGCAGTGCTGCAGCGCGCAGCGGTCGACTATGCAGCCGGCGAGTACCGCTGGGTGGCGCAGGTGGTGAACCAGGTGGTGTTCGCCGATCCCACCAACACGGCGGCACGCGCACTGCAGGCCGATGCACTCGAGCAGATGGGTTATCAGGCCGAGTCGGCACCGTGGCGCGGGTTCTACCTCACAGGAGCGCAGGAGCTTCGCAGCGGCACCCCTGTCGTACCGGGTGGTCGGCCGACGGCCGCCCCCGACCTGATGCGCGCGATGACGCCGCAGATGGTGCTCGATCTGTGCGGCATGAAGCTGCGCGGACCCGATGC
>JAYTNH010000512.1:0-1588 GCA_043748395.1 Ilumatobacteraceae bacterium
CTGAGGCGGCACACGTCACCAGGCTCGACCGATAGCGTGCGCTGATGCCGAGCGACCTCGTTTTGAAGACCATGAACAGCGTCCACCGGGCGGTGCTGAAGGTCAGCTTCGGGCGCATCGGGTGGAAGGCAGGCGGCATGCCGGTGCTCGAACTGACCACCATCGGCCGCACCAGCGGGCAGCGGCGAACGGTGATGCTCACCTCACCGTTGCAACAGGGCTCGACCATCGTGGTGGTGGCATCGCGGGGTGGCGACGATCATCACCCTGCCTGGTTCTTGAACCTGCGCGACCACCCCGACGTCGAGGTCGCCTGGAAAGGCGAGCCAGCCCGGCCGATGACGGCGCACATCGCTGACGCGACGGAACGGGCGAACCTGTGGCCGAAGGTCACTGCCGATCACCGCAACTACGCCGGCTACCAGCGCAAGACCGACCGCGAGATTCCACTCGTGCTGCTCACCCCCGTCGCAGGCTGACGATGAGCCGACCGGTGGTGGTGCACGAGGCCGACCTGCCGCTCGAACGGTGGGACGACGGGCGCGCCCCGCACCTCACCTGGCGCACGCTGATCAGCGGCGATCGCACCGCTACCGACACGCTCACCGCCGGCGTCGCGGTGCTGGCCCCCGGCACGGCTCACGAACCGGGCACCCATCGGCACCAGCCTGCCGAGATCTACCACTTCCTCGCCGGGCAGGGTGTCGTCACCATCGATGATGTCGACCATCCTGTGACCGCCGGCTCGACGGTGTTCGTTCCCGGCGGGGCCTGGCACGACGTGCACAACACTGGCGACTCCGAACTCAGACTGTTCTACGTCTTCGCCGTCGATTCGTTCGCCGGCGTCACCTACGAGTTCCGCGACTCCCCGGCCGAGTGACTTGCGGCTCTGGCTGCAACGCCTGCGCGCTCAGCGGAGCGCGGCAATCTCGAAGATCGGCACCGGTCGGCTGAGTCCCTTGAACTCGATCTCGCCGAGGTCGCGGGCCTCGACCCGGTCGTCGACGGCGGCGAGCACGCGATTGGTCACCAATATCTGACCGCCGGGCGCGATGCCGCAGATGCGCGCCGACAGGTTCACCACCGTGCCGATCGCGGTGTAGTCGGTGCGGCCCTCGAAGCCGACTTCGCCGCATGTGGCGAAACCGACCGCGATGCCGATGCCCAGCGCGAGGTCGTGGCCCCGGCGCAGCCACTGCTGCGACAGCTCGGCGGTGCGGTCGCGCATCGCGATGCCCAACTGCACCGCCTGCCACCCGGGTTCGTCACACGGGACGGGGTCGTTGAAGATCACCAGCATGCCGTCGCCGGTGAACTGGGCGATGGTGCCCTGGTGTTCGAAGATCATCGGCCCAACGGCGTGGTGGAACTCGCGCAGCACCGTCATCACCTCTTCGGGCTCGGCGGTCTCGGCGAACGACGTGAAGCCGCGCAGGTCACAGAACAGCACCGTGATCTCGCGGCGGTGACTGCGCAAGATCTCGTCGCCGCCGTTCATGATCACCTCGGCCACCTGCGGGGTGACGAAGCGGCGCAGCGTGTTCAGTCGTTCGATCTCACGCACCTTCTCGTCGACCCGTTCTGC
>JAYTNH010000513.1:0-8712 GCA_043748395.1 Ilumatobacteraceae bacterium
CTCGCACCTCACGGTGTCACAACCGGGCCAACGCGACCTGGTTCACGATGCCAGCTTCGAGGTGCGTGCCGCACAGATCGTCGGCATCGCTGGGGTCGAAGGCAACGGCCAGTTCGAGTTGTGTACCGCCATTTTGGGCATTCGTGCCAGCACAGGTTCGGTCGAGATCCACGGGCGCGACGTGAGCTCGGCCAGCACGCACGTGCGTCGCGACGAAGGACTCTCGTACATCCCCTTCGACCGCCACCGCGAGGGCCTCATGCTCACTGCTCCGCTGTGGGAGAACACCCTGCTGGGTCGCTCGCACATGACCCGTTTCAAGACCGGGCCACTCATCAACGCCCGCGAGGCCAAGGCCGATTGTGCCGAGATCATCGAACGCTTCGACGTGCTCACGCCCGGCGTCGGTGTGCCCGTGTTCGCCCTGTCGGGTGGTAACCAGCAGAAGCTTCTTGTGGGTCGCGAGCTCACCAGCGAGCCCAAGATTCTGCTTGCCGCACACCCCACCCGCGGCGTCGACATCGGCGCCCAGGCCGCGATCTGGGAGGAGATCCGTACGGCTCGCGACAACGGTCTGGCGGTACTGCTCATCTCTGCCGACCTCGAAGAGCTCATCGGATTGTCCGACACCATCTTGGTGATGTTCGACGGCCACATCACCGCCACCCTCGACCCTGCTTCGGCGACGCCCGAGATCCTGGGTACCTACATGACCGGCGGAAACTTGGAGGTTGCGTCATGAACCCCGAACCCGAGATTCCGGTCGTGGCCGGCGTACAGAACAGTGTGCGCAAGCTGTCGACCCCCAGCCAGGCCGAGGCATTGCGAACCAGCATGGTCACCATCGGCAGCTCGCTTGCCGCAGTGGTGATCGCTTTGGCCATCTGTGCGTTCCTGTTGCTCATCACCGGCAAGAACCCGTGGGACGCCTACGCGAAGATCATCGAGACCGGGGCCAACGGCGACAAGCTGCTCGAGACGCTCAAGCGGGCCACCCCGCTCATCTTCTCGGCGACCGCTGTTGCCGTGGGATTCAAGATGAACCTGTTCAACATCGGCGTCGAGGGTCAGTACTTGTTCGCCGCGCTCATGGCATCGGCCATCGGCACCAAGCTCAACTTGCCGGCACCACTGCACGTCACCGCCATCTTGATGCTCGCCATGATCGCCGGTGCAGCATGGGCAAGCATCACCGCCATCTTGAAAGTCACCCGAGGGGTGAACGAGGTGATCTCCACGATCATGCTCAACTTCATCGCGCTCTCGGTCATCCAGTGGCTTTTCGAGAACTGGTTCCGCGACAACGAGGCAGAGGGCCTCAATGTGAAGACCAAGTTGCTGCCGACCAGCGGCCGCATGCCCGACATCGTCGAAGGCCGCCTCGGCGGTATGTTCATCGTCGCTTTGTTGACAGTGTTCGCCTACTGGATTCTCGTGTTCAAGAGCCGCTTCGGCTTCCGCTTGCGAGCGTCGGGACTCAACCAGGGCTCGGCTACCACGGCGGGAATCAGCGCCAAGCGCATGATCGTGGTCGCGCTGCTCATCTCGGGAGGAATCGCCGGGCTCGTCGCCATGCAAAGCGTGGTCGGCGAGATCTACGGCTATGGGCCCAATGCAACACCCACGGCGTTCGGCTTCGCAGGCATCGCCGTGTCACTGCTCGGCCGCCACCATCCACTTGGCATCGTCGTTGCCGCAATGCTGTTCGGCTTTTTGGACAGCACGTCAGCCGAGTTGCAACTGGCCGGTATTCCGAGCTCCATCGTCAAAGTGATCCAGGCGATCATCGTGCTCACGGTGGTGATCGTCAACGAGGCCACCATCCGATGGCTCAATCGGCGAACAGCCGAACAAACGGCCAGCTTGGTCGTCGAGCGAGTTGCGGTGGTGCCGGCATGAGCAGCATCGAAATGGAACCACAGATGAAGCCGCTCACCACGCCGGTCAGCACCTCGATGCTCGGCTCGTTGATGGCCAACAAGCGGACGCGTCTGGGTTTGTACGCAGTCGCACTGTTGTCGCTGATGTCGATCACAAGGCTGTGGACCGGCCAGAACGACCTCACCTCGGCAGGCACCATCGGTACGGCGCTGCGGTTGATGGTGCCCATCTTGCTCGCCGGAATGGCCGGCCTGTGGGCCGAGCGGTGCGGGGTGCTCAACATCGGCATTGAGGGCATGATGATCTTCGGCACCTGGTTCGGTGGCTACGGTGCGTGGCAGTTCGGTCCATGGGTCGGTCTGCTGTTGGGGGTCGCCGGAGGCATGCTCGGCGGTCTCATCCACGCCGTTGCCACCGTTCGCTTCAACGTCGATCAGGTCATATCCGGCGTGGTGATGAACATTCTTGGACTGTTCGGTGCGCGCTACATGAGCGAACTCGTGTTCACCGGCGAGCCGGGCGGGGGTATCAGCCAATCGCCACAGCAGAAGTCGGGCATTCCCAAGTTCGATGTGCCATTCCTGTCGGGTGGTGATGTGTTCGGGTGGAACTCGCCGAGCATCCTCGGCTGGCTCGAGAAGCGACACTGGTTCTTGCTCGGCGACATCGGCGGAATCGGCCACGGCCTCACGTCGAACATCTCGTGGGCCAACGTCATCGGCGTGGCGCTGGTGCCGCTGTCGGTATGGGTGCTGTGGCGCACGCGTTTCGGTCTCCGGCTGCGGTCGTCCGGCGAGGCACCAACAGCTGCCGAAACCCTCGGTGTCAAGGTGCTGAGAGTGCGCTACATCGGTCTGGCGGTCAGCGGCGGATTTGCAGGGCTCGGCGGTGCCATCTTGGCAATCGTCGCCTCGTCGTACTACCGCCAAGGCCAAACAGCTGGCCGAGGCTTCATCGGGCTCGCCACCACTATCTTCGGTAACTGGCGCCCGTACGGCGTGCTCGGTGGCGCCAGCGTGTTCGGGTATTCGGAAGGCATCAAGCTGGTAGCCGGAGACAGCATCACCGCGCTGTTCTTGTTCATCACGTTCGTCGCCGGTGCCATGCTCATCGTTGCCCTCGTACGCAAGAAGGCCATCACCGCCATCACCGCCGCTGCTGCGGGTGCGCTGTTCTTCGTCGCCTACCTCACCGTGAGCAGCGTGCCCGAGTCACTCACCCAATCGCTGCCGTACGTCATCACGCTCATCGTGCTGTCGACTGCCAGTCAGCGGCTTCGTCCACCTGCACAGGCCGGGGTGCCCTACCAGCCGGGCGAGAGCCACTGACCCACCCGAACTTTGGCGTTGAGCCGCCGTAGCTCAGCGACCACTCACGACCAAAGTTGGTCGGTCAGCGAGTGAGTTCGGCTATGGCTTGCACTTCGATGCCACCCCGGGGGCGTTGGGTGAGGGTGACGGTGACCCGGCTCGGCTGAGCCGTTGCCATCACTTCGCGGGCGATCTCGGCTGCCAACGCCTCTGCGAACACGGCACGATCACGAAAGCCCCACAGGTAGAGCTTCAGGCTCTTCGACTCGATGCACCATTCGGCCGGCGCGTAGTCGATCACCACGTGGGCGAGATCGGGCTGTGCGGTCACTGGGCAGATCGATGCCAATTCCTCGGTGGTGAACCGCACCGTGGTGACGTGTGCCGGAGCAGCGAACACCTCGACATGCTCAATCGGGTTGCGCACGGTGTTGCCCAGCACGGTGAGTTCCATATCACCATCGTATGGGGGGTATGGGTCACCAGGGTACGCCTGGCGCAGTCGACCGCATACGCTGGCATGTCGTGAACATCGTCTCGCTCCCCAAGGCCCTGCTGCACGACCATCTCGACGGGGGTCTGCGGCCCCGCACGGTGGTAGAACTGGCCAGCGAGTACGGGTACCGGTCGCTGCCAAGCACCAACGTCGACGAGTTGGCGTCGTGGTTCAATCGCGGCGCCAAACGCAACGATCTGGTGCTGTACCTCGAGACGTTTGCGCACACCGTAGGCATCATGCAGCACCGCGATGCCATCGAACGGGTGTCGTACGAATGCGCTGTCGATCTGGCCGCCGATGGCGTGGTGTACGCCGAAGTGCGCATGGCGCCCGAGTTGTGCCTCGAGCAAGGACTCACGCTCGACGAAGTCGTGCAGGCCATGCTCGACGGCTTCCGACGCGGCGCGGCGGGCACCGACCTCACGATCTATCTCATTCTGTCGGCCATGCGCACCGCTGCGCGGAGCCTCGAAATCGCCGAACTGGCCGTGCGCTGGCGCGATCAAGGCGTCGTCGGCTTCGACATCGCCGGGGCCGAAGCCGGCTATCCGCCAACCCGCCACCTCGATGCGTTCCAATACGTGCAACGCTCGAACTTCCACACCACCATCCACGCCGGTGAGGCGTTCGGGTTGCCGAGCATCTGGGAAGCCGTGCAGTTCTGCGGCGCCGAACGCTTGGGTCACGGCGTACGCATCGTCGACGACATCACGGGCCAGGCGGGCGCGGAGCAACTGGGCAGCCTGGCCGCGTTCGTGCGCGACCGACGTATTCCGCTCGAACTGTGCCCCACCTCGAACGTCGGCACGGGCGTGTGTGCCAGCATCGCCGATCATCCCATCGGCATGTTGCGCCGCCTCAGCTTTCGTGTCACGGTCAACACCGACAACCGGCTGATGAGTGCAACCTCGATGAGCAACGAGTTCTCGCAGCTCGCCGATGCCTTCGGCTGGGGCCTCGACGACTTCCAGTGGCTCACCATCAATGCGATGAAGAGCGCGTTCGCACCGTTCCCCGAGCGACTGCACATCATCAACAACGTCGTCAAGCCTCGCTACGCCGCCGCCCGCGCCGCCGACTGAACGACGCTTTCCCGACCAGCGCTACGCGTCTGGCACACTCGGGGCATGCCCGTAGCCCTCCACGTCGTCGACCACCCACTCATCGCCGATTCGCTCACCCGTGTACGCGACTCCACCACCCCGAACGCCCTGTTTCGACAAGAGCTCGAGCGCATCGGTACGTTGCTCATGGCCGACGCAACACGCGGGCTCACCACGCATCAGGTCACGGTTCGCACTCCACTCACCGAGACGTTCGGGCGTGTGTTGTCGTCGCAGCCCATCGTCATTCCCGTACTACGCGCTGGCCTCGGCTTCCTTCACGCTGCGCAAGAACTGCTCCCCAACGCCGATGTCGGATTCATCGGCGTTGCTCGCGACGAGGCAACGTTCCAGCCCAAGCCGTATGTCAACAAGTTGCCCGAGTCGTTGGCCGGCCGGCAGTGCATCGTGCTCGACCCGATGCTTGCCACCGGCGGCTCACTGGCCCACACCTGCGAACTGCTCGTCGAACGCGGGGCCACTGGCACCATCATCGTGGTGTGCGTGCTCGCCGCTCCTGAGGGCATCGAGCACCTGCGTACCACCTCGCTCGACCTTGCCGTGTACACCGCCGCGCTCGACGAGCGCCTCAACGAGACCGCGTTCATCGTGCCGGGCCTGGGCGACGCAGGAGACCGCCAGTTCGGTTCCCCCGCCTGACCCGACCCCACCCGGCGCTCAATACCCACGGTCGGTGCCCTCAATCCCACGTTCGGTGCCCTCAATCCCACGTTCGGTGCCCAATCCCCACGGTCCGTGCCCGACCCCCACTGCGTTTGGTAACGCAGCCACGTCTGTTGTGGAAAAGTCGGCAAACGCTGCGGGATGGGCGTGGGCAAGGCGTTAGCCCAAGAGCAACGCCAGGTGCTGCAAGTACGGGGCCGGATCGAGATCGATTCCCTCGCCATACAGCTTCACCTTCGGCTCGGTGCCGCTGGGCCGCACCTGTACCCGCAAATCGTCGCCCAACTGAAGGCGTAACAGGCCCGCTTCGGCGTACCACGACACGGCGCTGACCAGACGGTCACCCACCATCTCGGGCGGGTTCGCGAGCAGATGGGCGACAGCGGCTGCGCCATCTGCAGGAGCCATGTGCACCGAGTGCTCACCCATCACGTGACGGCCAAATGTCGCGCCGATCGTGTCGAGTCGCTGCTGCAGCGTGACGCCGTCGGCGGCCGCGGCTGCGGCGACTTCGGCAAGCAGAACGGCGGCCGTGATGCCGTCCTTGTCGAGCGGACGCGTGCGCACGAGGTAGCCGAGCGCCTGCTCGTAACCCAACACCAACCGCAGTTCGGGGTGTTCGAGCACGGTGTGACCGATCCATTTGAAACCGGTGAACGTTTCGGCGAAGTGCACACCGTGTGCGGCCGCCATGCGCGCCAACAGTGACGACGACACCAATGTTGTGACCACGAGTCGGTCGTCGCCCGATGTGTGGCGCAGGATGTGATCGGCCAGCAGCCAGCCGATCTCGTCGCCGCCGAGTCGGCGCCAGCCGCCATCGGGTGTGGGGATGGCGGCCCCCAGGCGGTCGGCATCGGGGTCGTTCGCCAACGCAATCGCCGCGCCCGACGACCGCGCCAGCGCGAGCAGCAGGTCCATCGCTCCGGGTTCTTCGGGGTTGGGGAACGCGACGGTGGGGAACGTGGCATCGGGCTGCTGCTGTTCGGCCACGACGACGGGCGCTGGCAGGCCGGAGCGCTCGAACGCTGCCAGCAGCGTGGCACCGCCGACACCGTGCATGGCCGTGTACGCCACGGGCACGCCAGGCAGATGGGGCATCAGTCGAGCAGCGGGCACATCGTCGAGGTAGGCCTGCAGCGCGTCGTCGCCCAGCCACTCGATCAGCGGATGGTCGGCGGGCGCCAACTCGACTGTGCACGGGTCGAACGTGTCGATGAGGGCCGAGATGTCGACGTCGGCGGGCGGCACGATCTGGGCACCGGAGTGCAAGTACACCTTGTAGCCGTTGTCGGCCGGAGGGTTGTGCGATGCGGTGACCATCACACCTGCCGCAGCGCCTGGCACACCTGCCGCAGCGCCTGGGCGCGTGATGTTCCACGCCAACACGGGTGTGGGCACCACCGACGAGAAGATCATGGCGCGCACGCCACGCGCCGCACACACACGCGCGGTGTCGAGTGCGAAGGCGTCGCTCTTATGACGCGCGTCGTAGCCGATGATGACACCGCGCTCGGCGGCCGATGGGTCGGTGCGCAACACGTACTCGACCAAGCCCGCTGCTGCTTGACGAACCACGAGCCGGTTCATCCGCATGGGTCCGGCCCCGATGGCGGCACGCAGTCCTGCCGTACCGAACTGCAACCGCCCCGTGAACCGCAGAGCGAGCGAGTTGACGTCGGCGTCGGTATCGCCGGCCAGGAGCGCCGCGATCTCGGTACGCATGTCGGCGTCGGGCTCGGCTTCGAGCCACTGCTGGGCTACTGCGCGCAGATCAGGCAGGCGCAGATCAGGCAGAGGGAGATCGGCGCTCACGGCAACAGAGTACGAAGCTCGACCAGTGGTCGTGGACCGACGTGGCCGATGACTTCGGCGGCGGCGAGGGCACCGACCTGAGCACACTTCGTGAGCGACATCTCGCGCGTGTATCCGTACAAGAACCCAGCCGCGAACAGGTCGCCGGCGCCGGTGGTGTCGAGCACGCGCTGCACGGGTTGTGCCGGCTCGCGCATCACGGTGTCGCGCGTTGCAACGATGCAGCCATCGGCTCCGACGGTGATGACGGCCAGATGGCAGTCGTGCTGGACGCGCCGGATTGCTTCGTCGAATGAGTCGACCTCGTACAACGACACCAACTCGTCTTCGTTACCGAACAAGATGTCGACTTCGTCAGAAACCAGAGCCCTGAAGTCGGTGCGATGTCGATCGACGCAGAACGAATCACTGAGGGTGAGCGACACGAGGCGATCGTTGGAGTGCGCCACCTGCGCTGCCAACCGGAAGGCCTCCTTGGCCTCGGGGCGGTCGTAGAGGTAACCCTCCATGTACACGACGCGCCCGGCGGCCACGGTGTCGGTGTCGATATCGCTCGGCTTGAGCAGTGACGACACACCCAGGTAGGTGTTCATCGTGCGTTCTGCGTCGGGCGTCACCACGATGATGCAGCGGCCGGTAGGTGTCTCGTCGTCGTACGGAGCAGGCCTGAACGCCACGCCCACAGCACGCAGATCGTGACCGAACACATTGCCCAGATCGTCGTCGTTCACCTTGCCCAGATACGCCGCCCGGCCGCCCAGCGAAGCCACGCCACACACCGTGTTGGCCGCCGACCCGCCGCTCATCTGGATGGCGTGACCGAGGGCTTGATACAGGTACAAAGCGCGGTCGGTGTCGACCAAGGTCATCGAGCCCTTCACCAGTTCGTGTTGACTGATGAAGCCGTCATCGGCGTGCGAGATGACGTCGACCAAGGCATTTCCAATGCCCACGACGTCGTAGATCGGTTCAGGCCCAGACACGATCAGCCACGCTATCGGGCCAAGACCCTGGGGCCAGGGTGCACCCACCAGCCCTCTTGAAACGACGGGTTAGCCTGGCGATGTGACCGACACGACCATCCAGGCCTCCGGCGACAGTCCCTACCGTCTTCCGCATGGCGTCACACCGCACCGCTACACCCTCACCCTCGAGCCCGACCTCGGCAAGGCGACGTTCAGCGGACATGTGGTGATCGACGTCAACGTCAACGAGCCAGTCGAGCGACTAGTGCTCAACTCCATCGAACTCGACATTCATGACGTGCAGGTGAGCGGCACTCCGGCCGAGTTCGCGCTCGACGACGCCACCGAACGGCTGATCATCGCAGGCGCCTTGCCCGCGGGGCCGGTCAGCATCGAGATGCACTTCAGCGGCGTGCTCAACGACAAGCTGCGCGGCTGGTATCGCAGCACGTACC
>JAYTNH010000514.1:0-1852 GCA_043748395.1 Ilumatobacteraceae bacterium
GGTACGTCGCCGCGAGTGGGTCGGTGCACCATGGCTCAGGCGCGCTTGCCGTCTTCGAGCAAGACGGCGCTCGGCTGCTTGTGGAAACTGCTGGCGCCACCGTTGGTGGTCTGGCCGGCGTCGACCACCAACGTGTGACCCGACACGTAGCGGGCCTCGTCGCTGGCCAGGTACAACGCCGCGTTGGCGATGTCTTCGGGGAAGCCAGAGATGCCCAACGGTGAGGTCTTGGCGATCTGCTGGCTCACCAGTTCGATCGAGTTCGCGTCGCCGGTCATGGCTGACGACGTCATGGCCGTGGCGGTGTTGCCCGGCGAGATGGCATTGACCCGAATGCCCTTCGAGCCGAGCTCGGAAGCCGCCGACTTGGTGAGGCCGATCACCGCGTGCTTGCACGCCGTGTAGCAGTGCGGGCCGAGGCCACCCATGATGCCAGCGGTGCTCGACGTCGAGATGATCGAGCCCGACCCCTGGGGAACCATCACGCGCGCCGCGTGCTTGATGCCCAAGAACACACCGCGCATGAGCACCGCAACAGTGCGGTCCCACGACTCGATCGGTGTGTCGGCGATGCGGCCGACCACACCGACGATGCCGGCGTTGTTGAACATCACGTCGAGCTTGCCGAACTGGGCGACTGCATGGTCGACGGCCGCCGCGATGTCGGCCTCGCTGGTGACGTCGGTCGCGATGAACGACGTTGCCGAGCCGAGTTCGGCCGCGAGCGCCAGACCGCGATGGCGTTGGAGGTCGGCGATCACCACCGACGCTCCCTCTGCAACGAATCGGCGTACCGTGCCCGCGCCGATGCCATCGGCACCACCCGTGACGATGGCCACTTTGCCGTCGAGTCGTCCTGCCATGGTGAACCCCTGCTCCCCGCCGCCGGTGGCGGCCTCGGTCGATGTGCCGCCAACGTAATCACATCGCGCCGTCGCCCGCCTCGCTGGACGGAGCAACCGCTTCGTACAGTCACCGCAATGGCGACACTGCTGGCGCACATCCGGGTAGCGAATGGAACCGAGGAGCGATTCGAGACGATCGCCCGCGAGTTGTTCTCCACGTCGCACGCCACCGAGTCGGCGCTGCTGCGCTACGAGTATTGGCGGGCAACCGAGCCCGGGTCGTACTACGCACTGTTGGCGTTCGACGACTTCCACGGATTCATTGCCCACCAGTGCAGCGCCCACCACGAACAGGCATCGCCCGAGCTCGGTCAGGTGATCGAATCGATCCGCCTCGAATGGCTCGATCCTGTGCAGGGTGCCAGCCCGCTTCCGATCACCGCAACGCAGGTTCCCGCGCCCGACGCCGATCCGCTGACTCTGAAGTACAGCAAGGTGTTCGCCGCACAGATCGCCGAGTGGTGGATGGCGTTGCGATGAGTGCACCGAGCATCGAGGACCGATTCGCGATCATCGACCTCACCGTTGCCTACTGCTGGGCACTCGACACACGCGACTGGGTCGCGCTCGACGATGTGTTCGTGCCCGACGCCACCGCTGCATTGGGGCGGCCGCAGGTTCACGGAGCCGCGGCGATCAAGGCCATGGTGTCTGCCGTGCTCACGCCGCTCGACGACAGCCAACACATCGTGGCCAATCACCAGGTTGCGGTCGACGGCGACAACGCCACGTGCCGCTGTTACTTTCACGCCCAGCACATCAAGCGCGGCCTTCTCGACGGCGACAACTTCATCGTCTCCGGACGCTACGAAGACACGTTGCGGCGTACACCGGCCGGCTGGCGCATCACCCATCGCGACCTCGTGGTGATGTGGACCGAGGGCAATCCTCTGGTCGTTCGTCCCGCCCCGCCCGTCTGACTTCAACGCGGCTGACTTCAACAGGAG
>JAYTNH010000515.1:0-12530 GCA_043748395.1 Ilumatobacteraceae bacterium
TTGCCGTCGGCATCGAGCGGAACGATGGCAGCATTCGCTGCTACCTCGCCGCTGAACGCGTTGAGGTTCGAGATGGGTGGGCGCTTGGTCCGCGACGCCCAGGCAGTGATGAAGCCCGGCGACCGAGGGTTCACCGTGACGATGTTGACCAGCGCAGCCCGCACGTTGGCCGACGGCACCGGCATGGGCACCATGCGTGTCTCGCCGGCGCGCACGAGCTTGTCGCCGAACGCCGGCATGCGTGTGTCGAGCACCCGGGTGCCCGGGGGCACCGCTTGAAACGCGAGCGGGCCGGTGGGCACAGCAGCGACGGGGTTGGCGCGGATGCGCCCGATCGTGCCGCCTGCACGCGCGTAGTACAGCATCATCTCGCCGTCGTGGTCGACGAACGCCATGTCGACGATGTCGAACAGACCCGTTGCGAAGGGCGCGTCGTAGTCGACTGCTCCATTGGCCGACCTGAGCCAGATCTTGCCGCTGCCACCGTCGCCGAACAGGTATCCGCCGTCGAACGCTTTGGGCCAGTGGCCGTTCGGCACGAACGCGCCTGCAGTGACGAAGCTGCCATAGCTGCGGCCGTAGTCGGTGATGGGATCGGTCACCCCTGGCGGCGCAGCGTCGCACGGAGGAATCGCGCCGCGCGGGCAGACACCTTCGCGGGTGGGCCAGCCGTAATCTGCTCCGAGCGCGCCACGGTCGACTTCCTCGCGGGTGACCTGGCCTACGTCGTTGATGAAGAACTGGTGTGGGCCGGTGTTGGGGTCGAACGCGAACCGGAAAGGATTGCGAAGACCCCAGGCGTAGATCTCGCGGCATGTGGTGGTGGGGGTGGAAGCGGTGTTGCCACGCACCCGGCAATCAGCCGTGCCGGCCCCCGACAGCGGGTTGCCGGGCGCGCCAAACCCGGTGACGGGGTCGACGCGCAGGATCTTGCCGTTGAGCAGGCTCAGATCTTGCGATGCGTGAACGGGCGGCGACGGCCCTCGCGGAGGGCTGCCGGCGTCACCGATCGAGATGTACAAGAAGCCATCGGCCCCGATGTCGACATCGCCACCGTTGTGATTGCTTCCGGCCGACGAGATGGCGTCGACCAGCACCCGCTCCGAAGCCAGGTCGACCGTGTCGCCGGTCATGGTGAACCTGCTCACGCGGTTCACGCAGCCGCTGCCGCCGACGTTGGTGGTGTAGTAGATGAACACCTGCCGGTCATTGAGAAAGTCGGGGCCATGCGTGAAACCGAGCAGGCCGCGCTCGCCGTTCGAGCACACCGTGAGCGTTGCCGCGGGCGTCGCAAGCAGGGCTCCGTTGCGGATGAGGCGGATGGCGCCGTCCTGGTTGAGCACCACCACGGTGCCGTCGGGCAACGTCTCGATAGCCGTCGCCGAACTGACCGTTCCCACCGGTTCGTCGGTGAAACCCGCGCCCACCGCCGATGGCCGCGGTGCTGCCGAAACAGCCGACGGTACGAAGCCGAGACCGACAAGGACAACGAGAACGATCCGAAATGGCCTGAGAGTCACGAACTACCTCCGAAGTTGGTGGCGCCCACCCCCACTGTTGAACCTAGTCGGGCTGACGCCAGACGAACCGTCAGAGCAACGTGAGCTCGCGGACCCGGGCGAGCAGCACATCGAGAGCTGGCTGATTCAGTCCCCCCTGCGGGAAGATCACGTCGGCGTGTCGTTTGCTCGGCTCGATGAACTGTTCGTGGGCAGGTCGTACCGTGGTGAGGTACTGCTCGATCACGCTGTCGGTGGTGCGACCGCGCTCGATCACGTCGCGCTGCATGCGCCGGATGAATCGCAGATCGGCGTCGGTGTCGATGAACACCTTCAGGTCGAACCGCTCGCGCAGGGTGGGCTCGTAGAGCACCAAGATGCCCTCGACCACGATGATGCGGGCCGGAGCGACCAGGCGCACCTGATCGCTGCGACGGTATTCGGCGAAGTCGTACACGGGCACTGGCACCGTTGCGCCGGCGGTGAGTGCGGCGAGATGGTCGTTGAGCAGCCGCCAGTCGAACGCGTCGGGGTGGTCGTAGTTCATCGCCGTGCGTTGCTCGAAGGTCTGACCGTGACCCGACACGTAGTACGAGTCGAGCTTGATGAGCGCGAGATGTTCGTTGCCCACCAACTCGGCCAGCCGCTCGCTGACGGTGGTCTTGCCTGATGACGACCCTCCTGCCACGCCGACGACGAACGGGTGATCGAGCGGTTCGAGCATGAGCTCAGGATAGTTGCCTTAGGTATTTGTGGACGGGTGCTTGTATTCGGTGCCCCCGGCCAGGCAGGCTGGGGGAGTGACCGACGCTTCCGACACCCTCGCTGAACGCGAACAGGCGATCATCCAGTTCGAGGGAACGTGGTTCACGCTCGACGAAGATCGCCACCTGGCCATCCGCGCGCGATTTGCCTGTTCCGCCGAGGAGTACAATCTCGAACTCAACCGGGTCATCGATCACCCGGCGGCACTTTCGTTCGATCCGCTGGTGGTCCGCCGCCTTCGTCGTCACCGAGAGCGTCGCCGTCGGGCGCTGCTCGATGGGTCGGCAACCGGCGATCAAGTCATGGAATAGGGGAACAGATGAGCACCGAACAACCAGGGCGCAGGCCGCGCCAGTCCAGCGGTGGGTCCCCGATGGGTTCCACCGTCGCCATTGTCGTCACGGTTGTCGCCGTGGTGCTTGGTTTCGTCATCCTCAAGCAGATCCGTGACGACAGCGGCTCGTCGGCACAGCCGGCAAGCACCACATCGACCACCATCGAGACTGTTGTCGTACCGCTCGACACCACGCCCATCGTCACCGTGCCGGCCATCGTCGACGTGTTCACCGGCACCAAGGTGCAGGTGGGTAACGCGTCAACGCAGAACGGTGCGGCCGGCGTGCTGTCTACTGCTCTGCTCGGCAAGGGCTTCGACATGGCGGCTGCCACCGACGCAACCATCAAGCTCGAGGTCAGCAAGGTGCTCTACTCGGCCGACGTTGCTGGCGCGCTCGACATCGCCAACACCGTGGCTCGCACCATGGGCAACATCGTGGTCGAAGTCGCGCCCACCCCCATCCCCACCATCGAAGCAGCGTTCCCCGAGGGCACCGGCGTGCTGGTGCTGCTCGGCAACGATCGGGCTGGCAAGACCCTCGCCCAGATGAACGGTGTGGTCGCCACCACCGACTCCACCACCTCTACAACGACGGCATAATCCGACCAAGCAGCGTCAGCGCTGCATGTTCGATGCACCACAGTGGCTCGGCCATCGCGCGGTCGGGTCCGTACTCGCCGACCAGTGTGATGTGCTCGATTCGGTCGCGCACCTCGGCTGCGGCGTCCCCGACCACGGCGGCAATTGGCTTGCCGGCTTCGGTGGCCAGTTCTTGCACCCCGCCGATGACCTTTCCCTCGAAGCTCTGCTCGTCGAGGAAGCCTTCGCCGGTGATGACCATGTCGGCCTCGCCCACGCGATCGTGCAGGTCGAGTTCGTCGGCGACGAGGTCGAAGCCTGGCAGCAACCGACCCCCCAGCGCCACGAGCGCACCGGCCAGCCCGCCGGCTGCACCACCGCCCTCGATCGCGCGTACGTCGACCCCGTACTGCTCGTTGTACATCTGCGCCAACCGTTCGAGCCGACCCTGCAGCAGCTTCACCTGTGCCGCGCTGGCGCCCTTTTGAGGTGCGAACACCGGGGCCGCGTCGAGAAACGTGGTGCGCACGTCGCACGCCACCAGCAGCGACACCCCGCGCAGGCGGTGAGGGGCGTGGATCGCGCGAATCGCGCCGAGCCCGCCGTCGGTGGTCGCTGATCCACCGAGGCACACCACGATCTTCTTGGCTCCCGCGTCGAGGGCCATGTCGATCAGTTCGCCGGTGCCCTGGGTGGTGGCCGCCACGGCGTCGTTGTGCCTCGCTCCGCCGACGAGATCGAGGCCGCTCGCCCGCGCCATCTCGATCACCGCCGTGTTGCGACTCAGTCGCCACTCGGCCTGCACCGGATCGCCCAGCGGACCGGTGACCGTTGACGTGCGATTGGCGCCACCGAGCGCTTCGAGGGTGCCCTCGCCGCCGTCGGCAACCGGCACCTCGACGCAGTCGTAGCCGAGCTCCCAACAGGCGTTGCCGATTGCAGCAGCGACCTGCGCGGCAGTAGCCGAGCCCTTGAACTTGTCGACGGCTGCCAGCACACGCATCGGCGCGAGCCTAGGGTTCCGTGCATGGCAATCTCCGACGAAATCAGCTCACTCGATGCGACTGCACAGGCCGAACTCGTGCGATCGGGCGATATCTCTGCGGTCGAACTGGTGGCCGCGTCGATCGCCGCAGCCGAGCGCATCAACCCTTCGATCAACGGCATCATTCACCCGCGCTTCGACAAAGCGCTGGCCGAAGCAGCCACAGCCGGTGATGGCCCGTTCGCCGGCGTGCCGATGGTCGTGAAAGATCTCGGGTGCGCGATTGCGGGCGAGCCGCACCATCAAGGCACGCGGGCGCTCAAGAACATCGGCTATCGGGCACCGCACGACTCGGCGCTGTATCGGCGGTTCCGTGCCGCGGGCTTCGTCGCCATCGGGCGCTCCAACACGCCAGAGTGGGGCAGCACCATCACCACCGAGCCTGTGGCATATGGGCCCTCGCGGAACCCGTGGAACCTCGAGCACTCCACCGGTGGGTCATCGGGGGGTTCGGCCGCCACCGTGGCTGCCGGCATCGTGGCAGTGGGCCACGCCAACGACGGCGGCGGATCCATCCGCGTTCCGGCGTCGGAGTGCGGGTTGGTGGGCCTGAAGCCGTCGCGGGGCCGAGTCAGCCTGGCACCCGACGTGGGCGAGTCGTGGGCTGGTGCCACCATCGATGGCGCGGTCACGCGCACCGTTCGAGACGCGGCTGCGGTGCTCGATGCAGTGGCGGGCTACGAACCGGGCGATCCGTACATGGCGCCGCCGTTCGCTCGGCCACTGCTCAACGAGGTTGGGGCCGATCCTGGTGCGCTGCGCATCGGATTCGTCGACCGCTCGCCGATGGTGCCCTCGCACCCCGAGTGTGAAGCGTCCATCGCCGCCGCCACTGCGCTGCTCAGCAACCTCGGCCACCATGTCGAGTCGTCGTTTCCGGCGGCAATGTTCGATCCCGAGATGCAGAGCCGCTTCGTCAACGTGCTGGCGGCGTGCACGCTGCACGACACGCGTCTGCTCGAAGCCATCCTCGGTCGTGCGGTCACGCCTGACGATCTCGAACCCGACAACCTGTTTTTCGGTGAACTTGGCAAGTCGGTACTGGCAGCCGACTATCTCGCATCGGTGCGCGAGCAACACGCCTGGACGCGGCGGATGATGTCGTGGTGGCACCCGGCCGACGGCAGTGCCGGCTTCGATCTGCTCGTCACGCCGGTCATCGCCACACCGCCCCCACCCATTGGCTACCTGGCCGGACCGGAAGGCTCGGCGCGCGTGCTCGAGTTGTTGCAATACACAGCGCAGTTCAACGTCACCGGCCAGCCTGCCATCAGCCTGCCTCTGCACTGGACGGCGGACGGCCTGCCTGTGGGCGTACAGATCGTGGCCCCGTACGGCCGTGAAGACCTGCTGGTGCAGGTGGCGGCACAGCTCGAACATGCGCAGCCCTGGGTCTCACGTCGCCCGCCGGTCTCGGCCTGAGCGAAATCCCGACCCGGTTGGTAGCATTTACCGTATGGCTGTGACCGTTCGAATCCCCACCACAATGCGACCCATCTCCGGTGGTGTCGCCCAGGTTCAGGTCGAGGGTGACACCCTGGCCGACGTGTTGGCCAACCTCGAGGCGGCTCACCCCGGCTTTCGTGATCGGCTGTTCGACGAATCCGGCTCACTCCGCAAGTTCGTCAACGTGTTCGTTGCCGACGACGACGTTCGCTACCTCGACGGTGTCGACACCAAGGTGCCCGCCGGCGAGACCGTGAGCATCATCCCCGCCGTCGCCGGGGGCTGATTTCCTCCTTCTCGCGTCACCCGCCCTCTCAGGCCGTCTGGGCCAAAACGGGAAAGGGCCCGGAGCCGAAGCCCCGAGCCCTTCCCTTACTTCGATCCCGAATGGATCAGTAGTCTTCCATGCCGCCCATACCGCCGCCGCCCGACGAATCTTCGGGCTTGTCGGCAACCACCGCTTCGGTGGTGAGGAACAGGGCCGCGATCGAGGCTGCGTTCTGCAGAGCCGAGCGGGTGACTTTGGCGGCGTCGATGACGCCGAGCTTGACGAGATCTTCGTACACGCCCGTGGCGGCATTGAGGCCTTCGTTGCCGGTGAGGTTCTTGACCTTCTCGACGACGACGCCACCTTCCATGCCGGCGTTCTCGGCGATCTGCTTGAGCGGAGCCTCGAGCGCCTTGGCGACCAAGCGGGCACCGGTGGCCTCGTCGCCCTTGAGCGAGTCGGCAACGGCCAGCACAGCAGCCTGCGAACGCAGCAACGCCACGCCGCCGCCGGGCACGACGCCCTCTTCGATGGCTGCCTTGGTGGTGCTGACAGCATCTTCGATGCGGTGCTTCTTCTCTTTGAGCTCGACCTCGGTGGCAGCGCCGACCTTCAGCACGGCAACGCCGCCGCTGAGCTTGGCGAGACGCTCTTGCAGCTTCTCGCGGTCGTAGTCGCTGTCGGTGTTGTCGATCTCGGCCTTGATCTGGTTGATGCGGCCCTTGATGTCGTCTTCGGAGCCGGCACCTTCGACGATGGTGGTTTCGTCCTTGGTAATGATGATCTTCTTGGCCCGACCGAGCAGATCGAGTGTGGTGTTCTCGAGCTTGAGGCCGACTTCTTCGCTGATGACCTGACCACCGGTGAGGATGGCGATGTCTTGCAGCATGGCCTTGCGACGCTCGCCGAAGCCAGGTGCCTTGACGGCGGCCGACTTGAACGTGCCACGAATCTTGTTGACGACCAGGGTGGCCAGGGCCTCGCCCTCGATGTCTTCGGCCACGATGACGAGCGGCTTGCCGCCCTGCATGACCTTTTCGAGCACGGGCAGCATGTCGCGGACCGAGGTGATCTTCGACGACACGAGCAGCACGTAGGCGTCTTCGAGCGACACTTCCATGCGGTCGGTGTCGGTGACGAAGTAGGGCGAGATGTAGCCCTTGTCGAAGCGCATGCCCTCGACGAGGTCCATCTCCATGCCGAAGGTCTGGCTCTCTTCGACGGTGATGACGCCGTCCTTGCCCACCTTGTCGATGGCCTCGGAGATCATCTGACCGATCTCTTCGTCGGCGGCCGAGATGCTGGCGACCTGAGCGATCTGCTCCTTGGAGTCGACGTCCTTGGCGAGATCCTTGATGCTGGCGACGGCGGCCTCGACGGCGGCCTCGATGCCCTTCTTGAGGGTCATCGGGTTGGCGCCGGCAGCGACGTTGCGCAGACCCTCGCGGACCATCGCCCATGCGAGCACGGTTGCGGTAGTGGTGCCGTCACCGGCGACGTCGTCGGTCTTCTTGGCGACTTCCTTCACCAGTTCGGCGCCGATGCGCTCGTACGGGTCTTCGAGGTCGATTTCCTTGGCGATGGACACGCCGTCGTTGGTGATGGTGGGCGCGCCCCACTTCTTGTCGAGTACGACGTTGCGGCCCTTGGGTCCCAACGTGACGCGTACTGCGTCAGCGAGCTTGTTCATGCCCGCTTCGAGCGCGCGACGAGCCTGCTCGTCGAATGCGATCTGCTTTGCCATTTTCGTCCTCCACTATTTGGGTCGCACTATTGGTGGTCGTATCGGGGTGTGTGACCAGTTGTCAGTCGTTCGCACTCAACGTGCGCGAGTGCTAGCACTCTAGACCCTTGAGTGCTAACGAGCAACACCCGACCCGTGAGACTGTCCGGTCACCGAACCCGTTCGAGCACCACCGTGGTGAGCGTCTCGGTAGCCCCGAACTCGGTGGTGAACTGCTTCAAGAGCGCGTTGAGGCCCGCAGTGCCTGCACACGAGGCATGCACCTGGAAGTCGGTGCGCCCGGTGACGTGTGCGATCCAGGTGACCTCGGGGCACATCAGCGCCCCGCGGCGGAACCGTTCGACATCGATCGCCCGCACGTCGATCACAGCTTCGAGATCGCGGCCGAGCTTGGGCTGATCGATGTCGACGGTGAAGCGACGGATGACGCCAAGTCGCACGAGCCGTCGAACCCGATCGGCAGCAGCGTTGGCCGACAGGTGCACTCGTTCGCCCAGGGCCTGGTACGGAATGCGAGCATCCTCGCGTAACACACTGAGAATATTGGAGTCGATATGATCAAGAGCTACTGATTCCGCTGTCATATGAGCCATTCTGACAGAAGATCGGCGGCTTTCGCAGCTTCTTTCCGCCGATACTACTGATATGACAAACGTTGAGTTCATCCGCCTGCTCACCCAATCGGTGCGCGCCGTCGGTGCGGCAGCCACCCTCGACGAACTGCGCCGCACCCGCCCAGCGTTCACTGACGGTGCCTACCACGACACGCTCGCCGTGTTCGGTGTGTGGGCCGTCGAGCGGCTGATCGATGCCGGCCTCACCGATGTCGCCATCTTGTGGCATCCGCTCACCGACCGCCGCTCGCCGTTGGCGTGGTGGGACGCCAAGACCCTTGCCGGCACCGCCGCCCGAACCAGCTTTGTGCCGTCCACCCGCGCTTTGGCGCACGAGCCGCAGCCGTCCGAACCCCGAACTTTGGTTGTGAGTGGTCGCTGAGCGACCACTCACAACCACGAATGGCGGGTCACCGCCGTGTCTCCCCTAGGGTTTGGGGCCATGCACGTGGTTGTTGTCGGGGGCGGAGTTGCAGGTCTCGGTTCGGCGTTGGCGCTGGCGCGTCAGGGCCACCGCATCACCGTGGTCGAGCGTGACGACACACCCATGCCCCTCACGGCCGACGCCGCGTACGAGTGGGATCGTCGTGGAGCGCCACAGGTACGACACAGTCATGCGTTCTTGGCGCGGCTGGTGGGCTTGCTTCGTGCCGACTACCCAGACATCTACGCGCAACTCCTGCACGAAGGTGCCACCGAGATGCGCTTCGGCGACGATCTGCCGGCCACGCTCACCGACTTCGTTCGCGAGCCGGCCGACGACGAGCTGGTGATGCTGGCGTGCCGGCGAACCACGTTCGAGTGGGTCGTTCGCCGTGCCGCCATCGCCGACGGCAACGTCGTGTTCAGAACCGGCGTTGGTGTCGATGGCCTGCTGGCCCGCCCCGGCCCGGTGACAGGCACGGTACCCGAGGTCTGCGGTGTACATCTGGCCGACGGCTCCGAGATCGCTGCCGATCTGGTGGTGGTGGCCGCCGGCCGGCGCAGTGCGCTGCCCGAGTGGCTCGAGGCGATCGGCGCTCCAGCCGTGAAGGAGGAGTCGGAAGACACCGGCATCGTGTATTTCAGCCGCTTCTACCGTTTGCGTGACGGCGCCTCCTATCCGCCGCGCACCGGGCCTATCGGCGGCGACCTCGGCTACTTGAAGTACGGCGTGTTCGTGGGTGACAACAACACGTTCTCGGTCACGCTCGCCACACCCACCGACGACAACGAGTTGCGCAAGATGCTGTCCGACCCTGATGCGTTCGATGCCTGCGCTCGCCAACTGGTGGTGACCGCTCCGTGGCTCGACGGCCGCGCCGAACCGCTCGACGACGACGCGCACATGATGGCGGGTCTGCTCAACCGCTGGCGCGAGTTCGTGGTCGACGGCGAGCCGCTGGCCACCGGTGTGGTTGCTGTGGGCGACGCGCTCATCTGTACCAACCCGCTCTACGGCAGGGGATGCAGCTTCGGCTTCTGGGGTGCGCACTTACTGGCCGACGCACTTGCCGCGTCCCCCACCGACATGCGTGCCGTCGCCGTGGCCTACGACGCTTCGGTACGCGCCGAGCTGCTGCCCTGGTATCGCAGCGGCGCCGATCAAGACGCCGAGGGGCGACGCGTCGCTGCTGCGCTGTTGCGTGGCGACAACCCCGATGGCGACACCTCCGACCCGCGCACGTTCATGCGTTCGGTGTTCCGCGACGGACTGGTGCCCGCGATGCGCAGTGATGCCGTGGTGCTGCGCGCCTTCTTCCGTACCTTCAACCTGCTCAGCACGCCCGATTCCCTGGCATCCGATGCCGACGTAGGCGCACGCGTGCTTGCCGCCTGGCAAGACCGCGAGAACCGACCGCCCGAGCCCGAGCTCGGTCCGAAGCAGCGCGCCGACCTGCTGGCGCTGCTGGTCGCCTCGTAGCAGGGCTAGCCCTGCGATGGCAGGCAGATGAAACAGGGGATGTCGAACACGAGCACGTCAGGAAGGCCGAATGCCACCTTGCTGTCGATCGAGAGCGTGGCCTGTTCGTTCACGAACGTCGCTGGAATGATGAAGGTCAACTCGATCGGCGTCGAGCTGCCGGGATCGATCGAGGCGGGGAGTGCGAGGCCGGCGACATCGAGAGTGACGCCACCAACAGTGAGCTTGAACGGCATGACTTCGGACCCGGGCACACGCGACACCCCCGCAGGACAGTCGCAGGCTCCCATGAACAGTTCCGCACGGATGTCGAGAATCAATGAATCGATCGGTGCTTGCACATCGGCGTAGTCGTTGGCCAGGTCGCGCGCTAGCCCTGGTGAGAGCTCGGGTGCCGTCGAGACGATGAAGTCAGAGAGCGTGAACCGTCCGTCGTCCGGGCTCGCAGGCGCTAGGTCTACCGATGTTGTGGATTCGAGAACGCTGTTGTTGACGAAGGGGGGGACGAATGGGGCGAACAGCGGGACCGCTCCGGGCGCCGCAAGATCGTTGGAACCGAACGACACGACGAGGCCTTCAAAGGTGCTGTCTACTGGTATGGCCCACGCGTAGCGGATCACAGACCGATCCGCGGCGAGGTCGATGACCACTGGTTCATCGAGTGTTGTGCCGTCATCGAGGGTGAGTTGGGCAGCCAATTGCAGATCGGGTAGCGCATTGGTCACCGTCCACTCTGTGATGAGCGAGGTTGTGTCTGTGCCGTCAGTTGTGTTTGCCGGGTCGAAGGTTTGGGGTGCTTGATTGGTGATCGCCGCCGCTTGCAACGACCACTCTTCCCCGCCGTACGTGAAGCCGCGATTGAGGAAGACATCATCCAGCGTCGTTGTCACGGCGGGAAGCGTCACGGCGGGCAGCGTCGCGGCGGGCAGCGTCGCGGCGGGGAGTGACGTGGTCGGTTCGCTGTCGTTCGTCGCCGTCTGCTTCGAGTCGTCGCCGGTGAACAGCACGACCGCGCCGACGATGAGCACCGCAACGGCGGCGATGGCACCGATGAGCTTCCAGGGGAACGCACGGCGACGCTGGGTGGACGCTGTTGGGGTGAATGCCGCTGGGGTGAATGCCGCTGGGGTGGACGCGCCTGCGTCCTCGATGGCTGTCGATGTGCCGGTGCGTGCAGCCAACAGTGCCGCCCCTTGCGCGATCGCTTGCTGTGCGTCGACGTCGAGCGCGACAGGACGCTGCATTGAATCGGCCACGAAAAGCCGAACGAGTGGGATGCGCGAGGAGCCACCGACGAGGAGGACGCGGTCGATGTCGTTGAGCCCCAGCCCAGCCGAATCGCATGCGCGTCGGACCGCAGCCACTGTGTCGGGGAGTCGCGGTCGGATCATTCGCTCGAGTGCCACGCGTGTGACGACCACCTCGCGTTGGTGACCAGGGACGAACACCGGAACCGTTGCGCTGTCGTCGGTCGAGAGCAGTTCTTTGGCGCTGCGACAATCGGCGCGCAGTCGAGCCACCGCGGCCAATGTGTTCGGCTGTGGGTCGAGTTCGTCGAGATCAATGTCGGCCTCGGCGCAGACGTGATCGAAGATGGCCTGATCGAAGTCGATGCCCCCGAGGCGATCGAGACCCTGGGGGGTGCCGACCAGGTGGAACTCGTCGCCGTCGCGGCGAACCAGAGCGGCGTCGAAGGTGCCACCACCGAAGTCGTATACGGCGACGAGTTCCCCATCGGTGATCCGTTGTTGCGACGCATGAAGAGCAGCCGCCGCCTGTGGCTCAGCGACCAGCGTGACCTGGTCGAGGCCGGCTTCGCGCAGCGCATCGACCAGAAGCTCGCGGCGGTACTCGCTGTAGGACGCTGGATACGTCACGACCACCGCTGCTGGACGGCCTCCCATTCGTTCGGTCACCCGGGCAAAGATCGCGCCAGCCAGCATGGCGGTGAGCGAGCCGGCGCTGTATGGCGTGCCGCCGAGAAACAATGGGGTGGTGTCACCGAGGCGGCGCTTGAACTCTCGCGCAACGAGGCCGGGTTCGGCCGTGGCTCGCGCTTCAGCGGCCTCGCCAACCAGTACGGAACCGTCTTCGCGGACCAGCACGACCGATGGCATCATTGCCCCCTGGTTTCCCAGTTGGACTGTCTCGACGGTGCCATCGACACAGATCGCTGCCGCGCTGAACGTGGTTCCGAGGTCGATACCCAGGTAATAAGGCTTGGAGAGTGTCGTCACTGGATCAGTCGATCACATCCTCGATGCTGTCGACGGCTTCGAGGGTGCCGATCTCGATGCGATCGCGCGCATCGACGAAGCCGGGCACCTGTT
>JAYTNH010000516.1:0-3224 GCA_043748395.1 Ilumatobacteraceae bacterium
TCAGCGTCGCCCCATCAGGCGTGATGACCGATCCGTTGGGGAACATCAAGCCCGTCGCGGCGACCGACGCGGTGCCATCGGGGGTCACCCGTGCGAGCGATGTGCCGGCGTGGGTGGCCAGCACCTCGCCGAGCGTTCCGGCACTCTGCGCGGCATCGAGGTCGAAGCCGAAGTTGCCGACGTAGGCCGTGCCGTCGGCTGCCACCACCATGTCGTTGCAGTGGAAGTCGGCGATCTCGGACAGGTCGGCGTGCACCACCATGTGGCCGTACTCCTGTCGAAGCACCGTTCGATCGAGCATCGACACCACCAGCATGCGACCATCGGGAAGCCAGCCGAGTCCGCTCGGCTGGCCCTGCAATTCGAGCTTGGTTTCGACGTTGCCGTCGATGTCGACGGTCTTGACAGCGTGGTCGTAGAAGTCGCTGAACCACAGCTTGCCCTGGTGCCAGCGGGGGCCCTCGCCGAAGTGCAGGCCGGTTGCGAGAACGCGAACGCTCATGTGTTGTCTCCGTCAGTTGGTTCGTAGTCGAGATCGATCACTGCGGCACCGTCGACGGCATGCACGACCCAGCTATCGACGATTGCCCCTGGTTGCGTGAGCGCGACGATGCACCCGCCGAACCCACCGCCGGTCATGCGCGCGCCGTACACGCCGCGTTGTTGCAAGAACCACTCGACCGCGGCATCCATCACCGTGGTGGAGGTCTGGTACAGGTCGCGCAGACTGTCGTGACTTGCCACCATGAGTGCACCCGCTGTGTGCAACTCGCCGGCTTCCAGCGCGGCGGCGAAGTCGCGCACCCGTTGGTTCTCGCTGATCACATGCTCGGCGCGTGCACGTACCACCGGGTTGTCGATGCGGCGGGTGGCTGTAAGGCTGGCCTCGCGGAGTGGCCCGATGGCGGCCTCGGCGGCTGCACATTCGCCAACGCGGTCGGCGTACGGGCTACCGACCAGAGTGCGATGCTGGACGAACTGCACGACGATCTCGACGTCGGCCGGCAGCGCAGACGGGGTGACGGTGAGGTCGCCGCAGTCGATGAGCAGTGCATGCCCGGCGACGCCGACGGCGATGGCGAGTTGATCCATGATGCCGCTGGGAACGCCTGACGCCCGGTTCTCGGCGCGCTGACAGAGTTGGGCGAGCGCCAAGGGGGTGCCGGTGAAGCCAAGCGCAAGCGCGATGGCTACTTCGAGCGCGGCGCTGGATGACAGGCCGGCGCCGACCGGGATGGTGGTGGTGACCGAGCCCACAAGGCCGCGTGCAGGAGTCATCTCACTGATCACTCCGGCCACGTATCGCCCCCACGGGGGTGACACCAGATCGGGTCGATCGATGGACAGTGGAAGGGCCACTGGCTCGGTCTCGTCGGCCGACGTCAGGCGCACCGTATCGGGGTGGCCGACACAGCGAATGTCGGTCCAGCGGTCGATTGCCATGGGGAACACGAGGCCACCGGTGTAGTCGGTGTGGTCGCCGATGAGGTTCACCCTGCCGGGCGCGCGTGCGAGCATCACAGCGGGCGACTCACAGGTCGAGCGCGGCGCTGAGCCGTTCGAGCGAGTCGAGGTCGAACGGTGCGCGAAGTGCGATGTTCACCTGATCGGCACCGGCGGCGACGTACTGGCCGATGCGGTCGAGGATCTGCTCGTCGCTACCGCTCAGAACGCCTGGCCGCACTCCTTCGGCGATGGCTCCGAACTGCTGTTGCAGGCTTGCTTCGTTGAACGCGAGGCCCACATTGATGGCACACCGGATGTCGGCGACGTCGCGCCCCACCGATTCGCAGTGGTCGTGCAGCACTTGTCGTTTTGCTCTGAACTGCTCGGGCGCGACGAACGGTACGTTCCAGCCGTCGGCGTACTGTGCGGCGATGCGTAGCGTGCGCTTCTCGCCGCCGCCCCCCACCCAGATGGGCAGCTTGGCCTGGATAGGTCGTGGTTCGTTGCGGGCGTTGGTGAGAGTGAAGTGTTCGCCGACGAAGTCGGTGACGTCGTCGTGCAGCAGCCCACGCAGGCACTGGATACCCTCCTCGAGTTGGTCCATCCGCGTCTTGACGTTGGGGAACTCGATGCCATAGGCCCGGTACTCGACGACCGCCCAACCGGCCCCAATGCCCATGTGCGCCCGACCGCCAGAGAGTTGGTCGATCGCCGTGATCGCTTTGGCAAGTACAGCCGGGTGGCGGTAGCCGATGGAGTAGACGAGGGAGCCAACCTGCACCTTGGTGGTGGAACATGCCAACGCGGCGTGCATTGCCACCGCTTCGAGGCACGCCGCATCGTCGGGCTTACCGGTGGCACCGTAGAAGTGATCCCAGACGCTGATCCAGTCGTATCCCAGCTCTTCGATTCGGCGCCAGACCGCTTGCATCTCGGCGGCGGTGGTGTGCTGCAAGCCGACGTGGACTCCGAAGACGGTCATATGTGGAAGGTAGTCTGCGGTCCATGCCTCGCGCGAACGTCAACGCCGGAATCGAACTCGAATACGACACGGTCGGTTCGCCCAGCGACCCAGCCCTGTTGCTCATCATGGGCTTCACTGCCCAGATGACCGCGTGGGACGACTCGTTCTGCAAGCTCCTCGCCGATGGTGGGCTGTACGTCATCCGGTTCGACAATCGCGACTGTGGGTTGTCGACCAAACTCGATGGTGTGTCGGTCGACATCGGTGCCGTCATGGCCGCCGCGTTCGGCGACCTGCCCGCCCCGCCCGTGCCGTACACGCTCACCGACATGGCCGCCGATGCGGTCGGTCTGCTCGACGCGCTCGGAATCGAGCAGGCGCACATCATGGGTGCCTCGATGGGCGGCATGATCGCCCAGACGGTGGCCATCGAGCACCCGCAGCGGTGCCTCAGCCTCATTTCGGTGATGAGCCAACCGGGCGATCCCGATGTCGGCCAGGCCACGCCCGAGGCAGCGAGCGCGTTGTTGTCGCCTCCGCCCACCAACCGCCACGACTACATCGCGTCGTCGCCCAAGTGGATGACCTGGCACTCCAAGAAGTATCGCGACGAGGCACGTACCAAGGCCCAAGCGGCGCGCGACTTCGATCGCTCGTTCTATCCGGAGGGTTCGTCGCGCCAGTTGGCAGCCATCTACGCCAGCGGCCGACGGTCACACAAGCTCGCCGGCCTGACGGTGCCCACCTTGGTCATTCACGGTCGCGACGACACGCTCATCACACCAGGCGGGGGAGTGCGCACTGCCGAACTCAT
>JAYTNH010000517.1:0-2355 GCA_043748395.1 Ilumatobacteraceae bacterium
CCAAGGTGCTCGAACCCGACTTCTGCCGACTCGACACCGACGGACGCTGGGACGCCGCGGTGCTGTGTGCGCTCGCCGGCCGGCATGACGAAGCGCGGGTGTGGTTCCAGCAGGCCCACGACCGACTCAACGCCCAAGGCGCGATCATGCTGCTGCCCTACGTTTGCTGTGACGAAGCACTCATGGAGGCGCGCCTCGGCCGCCCCGGTGAACGCGCCAACGCACGGCGTCGTCTCGACCAAGCGCGCGAGTGGGTCGATCGCATCGGACTACCGAAGCTCCTACCCCGCATTGATGATGTCGCCGCCCAGCTGTCGGCTTGACCGCCTTCTGTCCGTCGGCAAACAGCAACGCCGGTAGTTTACGAACGTACTGAATCTCACGTGCGATCTGAATGGGGGCCGGCATGCAGTCCGGAATAGAGACGAAGTCGAGCTTCTGCCGCGTGTGCCACGCCAGTTGCCCGCTCGAGGTCGATGTCCAGAACAACCGTGTCATCGCCGTGCGCGGCGTAATGGACGATCCGCTGTTCGAGGGCTACACCTGCATCAAGGGCCGCCAACTTCCCGACCAGATGGCCGATCCCCACCGGCTACGCGCCCCGCTGCGCCGCCGACCCGATGGCACGTTCGAAGAGGTCGCCAGTAGCGAGGCACTCGACGAGATCGCCGCCGAGTTGCGCCGCATCATCGACACCTACGGCCCGCGGGCCGTCGCGTCGTACACGGGCACGGGCGGCTACCAGAACTCAGTGGCCGTGCCGGCCGCGCGCGCGTTTCACCAAGGTCTCGATTCGGTGTCGTTCTACACCTCGGTCACCATCGACCAGCCGGCGAAGGGTCTGGTCGGCTTCCGCTTGGGTGGTTGGGAGGCCGGCTACCACAGCTTCACCGACTCCGACGTGCACATGGCCATCGGCTACAACTCGATGGTGTCGTCGTATGCCCCGCTCGGCGGGCTGCAGGGCACCAACCCGTTCGTGGTCATGCGTCGCCGCAAGGCCGAGGGCATGAAGCTCATCGTGATCGACCCGCGGCGCACCGAGCTGGCAGCGTTCGCCGACATCCACCTGCAGATCCGGCCGGGCCAAGACGCAACGCTCATGGCCGGCATGATCCGCGTCGTGCTCGAAGAAGGCCTGCAAGATCACGAGTTCTGCGAGCGATGGATCAGCCAGATGGGCGAACTCCACGCGGCCGTCGATGGCTTCACACTCGACCTCGTGGCCGAACGCTGCCAGCTCGCCGCCGACGACATCGTCGCCGCCACGCGCATGTTCGCTGCCGGCCCACGCGGCACTGCCGGCACGGGTACTGGCCCCAACATGGCAGCGCACTCGAGCCTCACCGAACACATGGTGGTGGTGCTCAACACCGTTCTCGGGCGCGTCAATCGCGAGGGCGATCTGCTCGAGAACGGCATGCTGCTGTACCCCGAGATGCCGCACCGCGCCCAGGTCACGCCACCCCGCGCCCCGGCCAACGGTCCGCCGTCTCGCATCCGCAATCTGCGCGGCTACCGCGGCGAGATGCCCGCCGCCGCGCTCGCCGAAGAGATCCTCACCCCGGGCGAGGGGCGCGTGCGCGCGCTCATCGTCAGCGGCGGCAACCCAGCTGTTGCCTTCCCCGACCACGAACTCACCATGCGCGCCCTCGACGATCTCGAACTGCTGGTCGTCATCGACCATCGCATGACCCCCACCGCCGAATTCGCTCATTACGTCGTGGCGCCCACGCTGTCGCTCGAACGAGCCGACGTACCGCACCTGATGGACCGTTGGTTCAGGGCGCCGTACACCAACTACACCGAGCCGGTGGTCGAGCGCGAGGGCGACGTGCTCAACGAATGGGAAGTGTTCTGGGAGTTGGCGTCACGGCTCGGCAGCACATTGCCGTTACCGGGCGGCTCGCCCGATATGACCGTGCGACCCTCGACCGACGAGATCATCGACCGGTCGTACGCCGGGTCACGCATGCCCCTCGACCAGGTCCGCGCCAACCAGCGCAAGGTGCACATGGATCTGCGGCTCGTCGTCGACCCAGCCGAACCGGGCGCATCGGCGCGGTTCACGCCCGCCCCCGACGACTTCATGGCCGAACTGGCCGAGGTGCTGGTCGAGTCGCCCTCCACGTTTGCGGGCACCGATGTCTCGAACTTCCCATTCCGCCTGGTGAGTCGGCGCCTCAAGCACGTGCTCAACTCCACCGGCACCGAACTGCCCGGCCTGGCCCGCAAGGGCACCACCAATCCGGCGTACATGAACCCCCTCGATGTCGCCGAGCTCGGCCTCACGAGCGGCGACGTCGTCGAGATCAGCTCACCGCGGGCAACGCTGCTCGGCGTGGTCGAAGGAGC
>JAYTNH010000518.1:0-4432 GCA_043748395.1 Ilumatobacteraceae bacterium
GCCCAGACGGTCTCCTCGATGGGGGTGTTGGGATCGGCGCGATGGCAGAAGACGAGATCGAGGAAGTCGACACGCATGCGCTCGAGCGAGGCGTCGATGGCCTGCATGAGGTACTTGCGGTTGAGCGTGTTCTGCATGTTCGGAACTTTGCCGTGCAGACCCCAGAAGAACTTCGTGCTGAGCACGTACGAGTGACGCCCCCAACCGAGTTGCTCGATCGCCCGGCCCATGATCGCTTCGCTCTCGCCAGCGGCGTAGGCCTCGGCATTGTCGAAGAAGTTGCAGCCGGCGTCGTAAGCCGTCTGCATGCATTCTAGCGCCAATTGATCGTCGAGTTGATTGTCGAACGTGACCCAACTGCCGAAGGAGAGCAACGAGACTTGGAGGCCGCTGCGCCCGAGGCGGCGGTAGGGCATGGTCGCAGACGTCATGCCCCGACGCTAGGCCAACGAGTCGCGAAACCGAACCAGAGCACCGATGCCGGACGGGCCGATGCCACAGCATCCGCCGATGAAGCGTGCCCCAGCCCGATACCAATCGCCGGCGAGCTCGTGCAGGTGATCGCCAGCGCCTGGCCCCACCCAGCACTCTGCCACGGCGTCCCAGCGGCCACCGTGATTGGGGTACACCACGAACGGACGGTCCTGCGGGGCGCCGGCGAGCAGGCTCTCGACATGCTGCGGCTTGGTGCAGTTGACTCCGACCGCGATGATCTGCGGGTGGTCGATCGACGCCACGGCATCGGCGAATGAGTCGCCGCAGCACGTTCGCTCGCCATCGCTACACGAGAACGACACCCATGCAGGCAAAGGTGACGCTGCGACGAGTTCCTCGACGATGATCTCGGCCTCGGCGCGACTGGGGATGGTCTCGATTGCGAACAGATCAGGAGCAGTGTCGGCGAGCACGGCGAAGCGATCGCGGTGAAAGGTGCGGACCTCGGCCCATGTGGCCGCGTACCGTCCGTGGTACTCGCTGCCATCGCCCACGATGGCGCCGTACGGCCCGATTGATGAGGCGACCAGGGGCGCTCCCGACCTGCGCGCCACCTCTGTGGTGGAGGCGAGCGTCGCACGTGCGTCGGCGGCCGAAAGGCCGGCCGCGACGAAACCATGCGCGCTGGCCTGATAGCTCGACGAGATGATCACGTCGGCTCCGGCCTCGACGTACAGGGCGTGGGCGCGAGTGACTTCGTCGGCACGGTCGATGAGGAGCTGGGCGGTCCACAACAACCCGCCCGGGTGATGCCCCAATGCCTCGAGGGCCGTCGAAAGACCGCCGTCGACGACCGCAAACGGCTCGACGAACAGTTCGGTTGTCATGCTGGACGAACCGCGACTCCGGCAGCCGCCATTGCAGCCTTGGCCTGGGCAATGGTGTGTTCGCCGAAGTGAAAGATGCTGGCGGCCAGTACGCCGGTGGCGTGGCCAAGGGTCACGCCGTCGGCGAGGTGCTGCAGTGTGCCGACTCCCCCGCTGGCGATGACCGGCACGCCTACCGCGTCGGCGATCGCGCTGGTGAGGGGCAGGTCGAACCCTTGCTTGGTGCCGTCGCGATCCATCGACGTGAGCAAGATCTCGCCAGCCCCCATCGCGACGATGTCGATCGCCCACCGCACTGCATCGATACCTGTGGGGGTACGCCCGCCGTGCACGTACACCTCGAACCCGCTGCCATCGGCGCGCCGCTTGGCGTCGATCGCGCAGACGCAGCACTGCGACCCGAACTCGGCGGCGATCTCGGCCACCACTACGGGCCGCTCGACGGCCGACGTGTTGACGCTGACCTTGTCGGCGCCTGCGCGCAGCATTCGGCGCGCATCGTCGGCTGTGCGAATACCGCCGCCCACGGTGAACGGAATGAACACCTGCTCGGCAGTGCGGTGCACCACATCGACCATGGTGTCGCGCCCGTCGGACGATGCAGTGATGTCGAGGAACACCAACTCGTCGGCTCCGTCGGCGTCGTACTTGGCAGCGAGCTCCACCGGGTCGCCGGCGTCGCGAAGACCGATGAAGTTGACACCCTTGACCACCCGCCCATTGGTGACATCGAGGCACGGAATCACGCGGGCCACCATCATGACGACAGCTCGTGCAGGGCTTGGGCGACCGTGAAGCGGCCCTCGTACAGCGCTTTGCCGGTGATGATGCCGGCAATACCCGGTACGGCGCGCAGTGCGACAAGATCGGCCAGGTTTGCGACCCCGCCGCTGGCGATCACCGGCACAGTGGTGCGGCGCGCGGCGCTCGCCAGGCCGGCGAGATCGGGGCCGGACAGCATGCCGTCGCGACCGATGTCGGTGATGACGAACGCCGATGCGTCGGGAAACCATCCGAGCGCATCGTCGAGCATGGTGCCAGAGTCCTGTGTCCAGCCGTGCACCGCCAGTTCGCCATCGCGATGATCGAGGCCGACCGCAACCGGTACGACCGCTGCTGCACCGGCCACGAGCTCGGGCTCGGCAACTGCTGCTGAGCCCATCACCACACGCGCCACGCCCGCGTCGGCCAGGGCTTGCGCGTCGGCGACCGTACGCACACCCCCACCAGTTTGCACGCGAGCCGATGGCCGCACTGCGTGAGCGATGGCGGCTACTACGGGCCGATTGACCGGCGAGCCCGTTCGCGCGGCATCGAGATCGACCACATGAATCCAGGTGGCGCCGGCCTCGGCGAACGCCAGCGCCACAGCCACCGGATCGTCGCCGTAGTGCGTCTGATCGTCGTAGTCACCCTGCCGTAGCCGCACGACACGACCACCCAGCAGATCGATTGCGGGATAGAGGTCGATCATGCGGACACCCGACTGGCGTGGTCGACGAAGTTGGCAAGCAGCGCAAGTCCGGTGGCGCCTGACTTCTCGGGGTGGAATTGCGTGGCGAATACGTTGTGGCTCCTGAACGCCGCATTCACCACTCCGCCGTAGTCGCACGTGGCCGCCACAACCTCCGGATCGTCCGGAACGCCGTGCAACGAGTGCACGAAGTACACCCATGGCCGATGGTCGAGTCCCGCAAACATCGGATCGTCGCGAACGATGTCGAGCTGGTTCCACTGCATCTGCGGCCGTGGGAGCTCGCGGGTGATCCACTCGATACGGCCGGGTATGACGCCCAATCCGGTGTCGTGGTGGCCCTCGTCGCTCGCACTGAACAGCATCTGCATACCGACGCAGATGCCCATGAACGGACGCCCCGAGCCGACGGCCTCGTGCACCTCGGCTTCGAGACCTGCAGCGCGCAACGCCTGCATGCACGCACCGAACGCACCCACGCCTGGTAGCACCACGGCTGCGGCATCGCGAATGCACCCATGATCGGCGGTGAGTCGGGCATCGGCTCCACACCATTGCAGTGCCTTCTGCGCCGACCGCAAGTTACCGATGCCATAATCGAGTACCGCCACGAGGGGCGCGGTAGACGCCTGGGTCACAGGACGCCTTTCGTGCTCGGCACACCCGAGCCCTCGACCCGTACGGCATCGCGCAAGCATCGGGCCAGGCCCTTGAAGGTCGCCTCGATGATGTGGTGCGCGTTGCGTCCGCGCTTGAGCGTGACGTGCAGCGTGATGCCCGCAGCGGTGGCGAACGAGCTGATGGCGTGCTCTGCCAATTGCGGATCGAACGGCGGATTACCGAGCGGCAGCACCTCGGGCATGGGTACGTGCCACTCGACGTGCGGACGACCCGACAGGTCGAGCGCAACCTCGACCAGCGCCTCGTCGAGCGGATACATGCCACTCGCAAACCGCCGTACCCCAACCTTGTCGCCGAGCGCCTGACGAAATGCCTCGCCGAGCGCGATGGCGACGTCTTCGACGGTGTGGTGCGTGTCGATGTGCAAGTCGCCCGTTGCATCGATGCTCAGGTCGAATGCACCGTGCTTGCCCACCTGTTCGAGCATGTGGTCGTAGAATGGAATGCCCGTAGACACCGACGTTGCGCCGCTGCCGTCGAGATCGATCGAGAGCACGATCGAGGTCTCTTTCGTGGTGCGCTGCACCGTTGCTGACCTGGTCATTTCAATACCTCCGACAGTGCACTGAGGAACTCATCGTTCTCGGTCGGCGTGCCGACGGTGACTCGCAAGCAGTTGTCGAGGCGTGGCCAGCTGGAACAGTCGCGCACGAGCACGCTGCGATCGAGCAGTCGTTGCCACACACCGTGACCGTCGGCGGGGCGAGCATCGGTTGCTCGCGGCCGGAACAGCACGAAGTTCGCACCACTGGGAACCACGTCGACATCGAGCTTCGACAACGCACTGACGATGCGTTCGCGTTCGTTCACGATCTGCTGCACCCGCGCCTGCATGTCGCCTGCGAAGTCGAGAGCGAGGCGGCCGGCGATCTGCTTGGCGGCGTCGAGGTGATATGGCAACGCGACCTTGTCGAGTGCGTCGACCACCCACGTCGGTCCGACGAGGTATCCGAGC
>JAYTNH010000519.1:0-6763 GCA_043748395.1 Ilumatobacteraceae bacterium
GTCGTGCAGCAGCTCGGCTTGGTGGCCGGCAAGCGATGCGGCCTCGGTGATCCACGCTGCGATGTCGGCCATGAAGGCGTTACCGGTGCGCGCCACGAACACCTTCACCGACGCCATGAGCTCAGCGCCCCCGTAAGCGAAGACGTCGCCACGCACCCCGAGGTGCCCGGGCCAACTTGCCGAACGCGCGACGCACGATCATCGACTTGTCGGGCGCGTGGCGCAGGTCGGAGGCCAGCGAGCGCAGCGTGGCCGTGCGGCTGACACTGGCCGGCAACTGCTCGGCGATGGCCCGCAACTCGGCGCGCCGAGCCTCGGATTCGCGCTGCAGTTGATCGAGCATCTTCTCGACCTCGGCGGTGTCATTCATTTGTCGACCAGGCTACTGGCGAGGCGTCTACCGTTGGGGCGAGCGCTCTGCCGCGACGCCACGCAACTGCGACGCATGCGGCAAACAGCGGCCAAGCGGGAAGCAAGCCGTACGCGACACTCTCCATGGCGTGAGTCGCCACGGTGAACGCGAGGACGGCCAACCAAACGTAGGCCGCGAGTGAGCCCCGTAGCCATGCCCAACGCAAGCAACCGCACACTGCCCACAGCAGCGACAGCACCGCGAGGCCGCCACCGATCCAGCCAAGGCCCAGCGTGAACTCGGGCAACGTGTTGTGCGCGTACACGATGATGCCAATGAGCCGTTCGTTGATGGGGTTCACCAAGGTGGGCTCGTTCCAGAAGGCGTCGAAGCCGTAGCCACGCCACTGCTTCACGGCGATTGCCTCGCGCGCGGCCCGCCACATCTCGCGTCGATCGGTGAGGGTGGAATCCTTGCCCACCACTCCGGTGAGGCCGGCCAGGTGATCGAATGCCAGCCGCCATCCGACGAACACGCCGACAACACCCAGCCCCGCCGCAGCCCAACCGGCACCCCGCTGCCGACGAAACAGCCGCGTAACCATGACGAGCAGGATCATCACGGCACCCTCGACGGCACCGTGAACGCCGTGACTCCTGTGAACTTCATCGCCCGATCGGGCGTGATGGCCGGCGCCACGGTCCACAACACCGAGATGAGCGCCCAGACGCACAACGCGAGCAACACCACCGTGGGGGCCCATTGGGCGCGGCTCATCACGCCGGTTCGGTGCTGGGCACGCAAGTAGTCGGTGAGCAAGAACGCTCCCGCCAACGCCACGAACATGCTCGAGTAGGCGTACGGCCAGTTGTAGAAATCGATGCTGATCTGCAGATGTCGGCCGAGCAGGAACGCCGGAAAGCCCGAGAGCAGCACGAAGCAGAATCCCGCACAGATGAGCAGCCCGTTGCGTCGCAGCGTGTGCAGCGGCGCGACGCCTGATGGCACTACAGCACCTCGACGACCGAGGTGGGCCGCAGGCGACGACGAGTGTCGAGCACGTGCTGGGCAGTGTCGCCCACCATCGCGTAGTCGAACTCGTCGTGGTCGGTGAGGATGATCACCATGTCGGCTTCGGCAACCTCGTCAGCCGACAACGGCACCAAGGTGGCGTCGCTCACCTGCTTGGGCAGACCGGCGATGAACGGATCGCACACACGTACTTCGGCACCCAAGGCGAGCAGCAATTCAGCCACCTTCACACTGGGCGATTCGCGGGCGTCGCTGGAGTTCTTCTTGTACGCGAGCCCGAGCAAGAGCAAGCGCGAACCACGTACCGACTTGCGGGTCTCGTTGAGCGCCAGCGTCACGCGGTTCACCACGTACTGGGGCATGTTCTCGTTGACGTCGTTGGCCAGCTCGACGAATCGGAACTGCTGGTTCAGGCTCGTCTTGACACGCCACGACAGATACGACGGATCGATTGGCAGGCAGTGCCCTCCGACGCCAGGGCCCGGCGTGAAGCGCATGTAGCCGAACGGCTTGGTGGTGGCTGCGTCGATGGCATCCCACACGTCGATGCCGAGTTCGTAGGCGAACACTGCCAGCTCGTTGACCAGCGCCACGTTGACGTGGCGGAATGTGTTCTCGAGCAGCTTCGTGAGTTCGGCTTCCTTGCAACCCTTCACGGGGACGACCTGATCGACCAAGGTGGCGTAGAAGGCTGACACCGCTTCGAGCGACACGGCGTCGAGCCCGGACACGACTTTGGGTGTGTTGATGAAGGTGTACTGCCGGTTGCCCGGATCGATGCGCTCGGGCGAATAGCCGACGCTGAAGTCGGTTCCGGCAACCAGCCCTGAACCTGCTTCGAGCAATGGCACCATGAGCTCTTCGGTGGTACCGGGGTAGGTGGTCGACTCGAGTACCACGGTGCAGCCCTTGGTGACGTACGGTGCCAGTTCGGTGGAGGCATCGACGATGAACGACAGGTCGGGGGCGCCGTCGTGCAACGGCGTGGGCACGGTGATGACCGCAACGTCGAAGTCGACGGCGGCGCTCACCTCGGTGGCCACCACATAGCGCCCACTGTCGAGTGCGGCCTGCAACATGGCCGGCTCGACGTCCTCGACGAATGAATCGCCGACCGCGAGTCGCGCCGCGCGCTCCGCGCTCTTCTCGTGACCGACGACCGTGTGGCCCACCTCGACCGCGCGCATGGCAACCGGCAGCCCTACATACCCTTGTCCGACGACGACGACTTTCATTGACCCTCCGTTGGTCTTCCCATTGGTCTTGAACTGATTCACGACTGGCCCACCGCACTGAGCGATTGCTCGTGCGATGCAAGCCAACTCTGGAACATCAAGACGTTCCACAACTGCGGCTGCCAATTTCGGCGGCCACTCACATGCTCGCCCCAACGCGCCCGAACAACATGGGCGTCGAGGTACCCGGTGCGGTTCAAGTTGTCGGCGCTGAGCAGATCTTCGGCCCAGTCGCGCAGTTCGGCGCGAAGCCACGAGTTGAGCGGCACCGCGAACCCCATCTTGGGCCTCTCGAACATGTCGCGTGGCACGTGCCGCGCGAGCACGTCGCGCAAGACCAGCTTGCCTTTGCCCGCCGCGCTCTTGTAGTGCTGCGGAAGGCTCCAGGCCAGGCGGTACAGGTCGGGATCGAGCATGGGTACCCGTGACTCGAGCGCAACTGCCATGGCAGCGCGATCGACCTTGGTGAGAATGTCGCTCTCGAGATAGCCAACCGTGTCGCTCAGCATCATCCGCTCGGTGAACGACAAGCCGGCCGACGTAGGAAGTTGCACCGTGCCGGGCAACGCGCGGCCACTGACCACCGGGTCGTGCCAGGAGCTGAGCAATGTGTCGTAGACCTCGTCGTCGGTGCGTGCCGCCAGCACACCTGCAAACTTGTGCACCTTGTCGCCGACTTCGCCACCGACCTTGCGCGAACCCATCAACTTGTTGGCCGGCAACGCAAGAAGATCCCAGGAGCGCGGCGAGATCATGCGCATCGCCTTGGCCGAGGCACGAGTGAGGCTCTGCGGCAAACGCGCCGCGCGTTGGCGTGCACCGGCGGCGAGGAAGTAGCGGTTGTAACCACCGAACAACTCGTCACCCGCGTCGCCGCTGAGCGAAACCGTGACGTGCTGGCGGGCAAGCTTGCTGACCAAGTAGGTGGGCACCTGGCTGCTATCGGCGAAGGGCTCGCTATAGATCTGGGCGAGTGATGGGACGACGGCGAGCATGTCGGCTGGACTCAAGATCATCTCGACGTGGTCGGTGCCGAGATGGGCGGCAACCTCGCGAGCGTGGGGTGCCTCGTTCATCTTCGGATCGGTGAACCCGATTGTGAACGTCTTCACCGGCTTCGAGCCGAGCTGCGACATCATCGCGACAACGAGCGACGAGTCGATACCGCCCGACAGGAACGCGCCGAGCGGAACGTCGGCGATCATGCGAAGTTCGACGCTGGCCTTGAGCGCGGCCTCGACGGCCTCGGCAGCATCGGCCGCGCTGCCGACGAAGGGCACGTTGCGGGCGCTGACAGCTTCGTCGATCGCATCGAAGTACACGAACTCGTCGGGCGGAAGCTGAATGGGGGCCGAGCGGTCGATGCGGAAGCGAAGCGCGGTGCCTGCGCGGAGCTTGTGCGCGCCGGCATAGATGGTGGCGGGAGCAGGCACGCAGTTGAACTTCATGAACTCGGCCAACGCTGCCGTGTCGATGCTGCTGTCGAAGTCGGGCACGGCGCGCAGCGCCTTGAGCTCGGACGCGAAGGCGATGGAACCGTTGACATGCGACCAGTACAGCGGCTTCTCACCGAAGCGATCGCGGGCCAGCCACAGCTGCGACTGGGCTTCGTCCCAGTATGCGAACGCGAACATGCCGTTGGCGCGTTCGAGCGTCTTCAGAACTCCCCAGCGCGCGCATGCCTTGAGCAGCACTTCGGTGTCGCTCTCGGACGAGAATCGCTCGCCCTGTTGTTCGAGTTCGGCTCGCAACAACTGATAGTTGTAGATCTCGCCATTGGTCACCATGGCGTGACGACCACCGTCGATCACCATCGGCTGATCGCCGCCCGGTGTGATGTCGATCACCGCGAGGCGGCGATGCCCCAGCCCCACGCGTCGGCATTCCGACTCCCAGAATCCGTCACCGTCGGGGCCACGATGCGCGATGGCATCGGTCATCGGGCGAAGCAGTGGCCGCGTGTCTCCGGACACGATGGGCCCGGCGAGCCCGACGATTCCGCACATGGGTCAAATGCTATCGGCAGTGCTGTGAACCACCAGTTCAGGAGCCGCGGCCGGGACCTGCGGGCTGCGATCGATCATCTCGTGGCTGAGACCGGGGTGGCGCGGGTGTTGGTGGGCACCAACACCGGCGGCTCCATCGCGATCTGCGTCGGCGCCGACGACCCGCAGTTGTTCGGCGTCGCGCTGCTGTCGCCGCGTGCCGACTTCGACGACTGGGCCGACCACCCGCGCCGGTTCCTCGACCACGCCCGCGAGATCGGCGCCGTGCGCACACCTGGTTTCCCGCGTTCGATGGACGACTGGTCGCGGGCGTTCCGGCGGTTTCGTCCGACGGCTGCGGCGCGCCGGTTGGCGCCGCGTCCGATGCTGGTGATGCACGGCGAGGACGACGAGAGCGTGCCGACCTCCCACGCCCGCCAGCTGGCCCAGGCGCACGGTGACGCCGAGTTGTCGTTGCTCCCCGGCAACCGGTCACCGTCTGCGCCACGACCTGCGGGCGGTGGCGATCCTGATGGGCTGGCTCGATCGCGTACGCTCCTCCTGATTCGCCGCAGGCCCATCGGTCGACGTCGCCGGTGCTGCCGATATCGTTTCAACGTGTCGAAGTCGGGCCTTGTCGTGGTTATCCCATCGCTCGACGCGGGAGGTACCGAACGTCAGCTGGTCCTGCTCGCTCGGGGGATTGCTCGAATTGATCCGGCGATGCTCGCTGACACGACGATCGTTACGTTGCGAGCAGGTGGCGCACTTACCGATCATCTTCCATCTGGTTTGAAGGTCGTCTCATTGGGCGCGCGCCATCTTTGGTCTCCCTTTGTGATCATCAAGCTGATTCGTGTCCTCCGCACCAAGCGGCCCGCTGCGGTCTACTCGTTGCTCGTTCCCTCCATTCTCGCCTGCGTGGGTGCGTCGTTCGCCTTCCGGTCGAGGTGGATCTGGGGGCATCGGAGCCGGACCTACACGGTCGGTGCCTCACCACTCGTTCATAGGGCCGTCGGCCTGGCGCTTCGGTGGGGTGCCAGACGTGCCGATGGCATTGTCGTGAACTCTCAGGCCGCTGCCGAGTACCTCACGTCGATCGGCATCGACCGTGTGCCGGTTCGCATGATCCCAAATGCCATTGATTCCAACGATCACTTCACTGATCATGCTGCCCGCTCCAGGACGAGGGCGGAGATCGGGGCAACCGACGAGGACACAGTCGTACTGTCGGTCGGCCGACTTGTCGCCGACAAGGACCGTCCGACTCTCCTGCGCTGCTTCGCGGAGGTCACTCGGCACGTGCCGCGGGCACGTCTCGTCATCATCGGGGGCGGTACGCCCGAAGCGGTTCGACAGATCGAGGAGATCGCCGAACAGCTCGGAATTCGAGGTGACGTGCTGCTGCTCGGGAGCCGCGACGCGCTCAACGGCTGGTACAACGCAGCCGACGTCCTCATCCAATCCTCGGTCAACGAGGGCTCCTCGAACGTGATCCTCGAGGCGATCGCCGCCGGCTGCCCCGTTGTCTCGACCGATTGTGGCGATGTTCGTCGATTCGTAGCTCCGTCCCGCATCGTTTCGCCCGGCGACTGGCGCGCACTCGCGGTAGCCGTCACGGCGACCGTCAACGGGCAGGTGAGCGATGATGAGGCCCTGGCTCGGCCTACGACCGCCGAGCAGCTGGCTGCCGACACGTTAGAGTTCCTCGAAGTTGGCTCGGCGTCCTGCGCCGGTATCAGTCGCGCAGGTCGGAGATAACAAATGGTGCTCTCGAACGAGCCGAACGTCGACGATGCGGTCGTGAAGGACTTCGGCGCGGAGTGGTCGAGATTCTCGAATGAGACGCTCTCGGATGACGAGCTGTCCGCGATCTTCTCGCAATACACGTCAATTTTCCCATGGGACACGCTGCCGCAGGCGGCGGTCGGCTTCGACGCAGGTTGCGGATCCGGGCGATGGGCCAAGCTGTTCGCTCCGCGAGTGGGTCGCCTCCACTGCATCGATGCCAGCAACGAGGCCCTCGAGGTTGCGAGTCGGCAGCTGGCGGGTTTCGACAACGTGGAGTTCCACTGCGCCAACTTGAATGACCTCGATCTGCCGAAGGGATCGTTCGACTTCGGTTACTCGCTCGGTGTGCTGCACCACATTCCCGATCC
>JAYTNH010000520.1:0-2471 GCA_043748395.1 Ilumatobacteraceae bacterium
GGGCGGCGCTCGCCGCGGTGAGCCCACCCGACTTCACCATCGCCACCGTGCCCGCCCTGGTGGGGGCAAACGGCGACGCGTGGGCGACGATGAACGATCACCCGCAGTCACTCGAACCGCTGCTGGCCATGGTGCGCGCCGACGAGGCTGCCGGCATTCCCGACGCGCCATGGCCTCCGCAGTACCCCAAGATGGCCAACGAGCCCATGCGGGTCGCGCCCAGCCGCGCCAAGAAGCCGGTGCCAGAGTCGTGAGCATCGAACCCCAACAGGTCACCCCCACGTTCGAGTGGCAGCCACTGCGCCACCAACCGCGGCGGCTGAGCCTCGCCGAGCGCGACCAGTTCGATCGCGACGGATACGTGGTCGTGCGAGGCGCTGTTCCTGTGAGTGACATCGCCGAGCTCACCGCTGCGATTGACACGTTCGAGGCCGAGACCGAAGCATTCCTACGCGCTCAGCCCAACGGCGAACTGTTCATCGCCAAGAGCGAGGCCATCACGTTCACCGTGCATCTCGTCACTCGTTGCATCGAGGCTCGGCTGTTCTCTACGCATCCGGTGCTGCTCGATCTCGCCCACGACCTGATCGGTGGCGACGTGCGGCTGTACTGGGACCAAGCCGTGTACAAGAAGCCCGAACCCGACCGCGAGTTCCCGTGGCACCAAGACAACGGCTACACCTTCGTCGAGCCCCAGCAATACCTCACCTGCTGGGTGCCACTCACCTCGGCCACGTTGCACAACGGCTGCCCGTGGCTGGTGCCCGGCATGCACCAACTCGGAACGTTGCGCCACGAGCTCACCGCCGTCGGGCTGCAGTGCCTGACCGACGCGCCCGCAGCGATTGCTGTCGAACTCGAGCCAGGTGACGTCATTGCCTTCAGTTCACTCGCCCCCCACCGCACAGGCGCCAACCGCACGCAGTCGATGCGCAAGGCCTACATCGTGCAGTACGCGCCTGATGGCGCCGAGGTCGTGCAGGCCGATGGCACCCGCGTGCCTGCCGCCGACCCCGACCGCCAGTATCCCGTTCTCGTCGGCGGCCTTCCGGCCTGACCACCCTCCGCAGGGTGGGGAATCTGGGCGGCATCCCTGCCCGTCCAGGTTCCGGGCGGCGTTCGTGACGGCTTTCGTCGCTTTCACCACCCAGATTGGAGCGGCAGTGCCGTGAATCAGCGGCCTACATCACCACGACGCTGCGCAACACCTCGCCGCGCTCCATCTTGTGGAACGCCTCCTCGACGCCGTCGAGACCGATGGTCTCGGACACGAACCGGTCGAGATCGAGCCGACCCTGCTGGTACAGGCTGATGAGCATCGGAAAGTCACGCGACGGCAAACAGTCGCCATACCACGACGACTTGAGCTGACCGCCACGACCGAACATCTCGATGAACGGCAGTTCGAGCACCATGTCGGGTCGAGGCACACCCACCAACACCACGGTGCCGGCCAGATCGCGCGCCTCGAACGCCTGGCGGTACACGGCCGGATTGCCAACTGCCTCGATGCACACATCGGCGCCGTTGCCGCCGGTGACCGAACGGATGTACTCGACCGGGTCGTGCTGGCTGGAGTTGACCGTGTGGGTGGCACCGAACTCGCGCGCCCACGCAAGCTTCTGATCGTCGATGTCGACGGCCACGATGGTGTGCGCGCCTGCAAGCTTCGATCCGGCGATGGCAGCATCGCCAACGCCGCCACAGCCAAACACGGCAACCGAATCGCCACGCCCCACGTTGCCGGTGTTGATCGCTGCTCCGAGCCCGGCCATCACCCCACAGCCCAGCAGTCCGGCGACAGCAGCGGGCGCCGACGGATCGACCTTGGTGCACTGGCCCGCTGCCACCAACGTCTTGTCGGCGAACGCACCGATTCCAAGAGCCGGTGAGAGCACGGTGCCATCGAGCAGGGTCATCTTCTGCGTGGCGTTGAACGTGGCGAAGCAGTACCACGGACGTCCGCGCAGGCAACTGCGGCACGTACCGCACACCGCTCGCCAGTTCAGGATCACATAGTCGCCGGGCCGCACGCTGGTGACGTCAGCACCCACCGACTCGATCAAGCCGGCGGCCTCGTGGCCGAGCAGGAACGGAAACTCATCGTTGATGCCGCCTTCGCGGTAGTGCAGGTCGGTGTGGCACACACCACAGGCCTGAATTGCCACGACCGCTTCGCCAGGGCCTGGATCGGGTACCACGATCGTCTCGATCGTCACGGGTGCACCCTTGCTGCGCGCTATGACACCACGAACCTGCTGAGCCATCGCAACTCCCTCCCGGATGGGCACCGACGTATCGGTGCCGCTTGTCAGCGCCGACACTACTCAGCAGCGCGCGGCAATCGCTTCGATCAGCAGGTCGAGCGCGAACACGAATCGTTCGTCTGCTGAACCGCGATACATGTGCGGCGCGGCGGCAACACAGTGGGGACGCGCCTGCGGATCGAGCGCCGCGTAATCACTGCGCCA
>JAYTNH010000521.1:0-2123 GCA_043748395.1 Ilumatobacteraceae bacterium
GCCCAAGAAGGGCGGCCGCAAGCTGCAGGCCGACACGTCGCAGTGGGACATCCCGGCCACGCTCGAAGGCGCGCTGCGCAGCCTGTACCGCAGCTACGAGAAGGCGTACGTGCACTGGCACGAGCACCTGCGCGGTGGGGGCTATGAGACGCCGCCGGTGTTCATCGTGGTCTGCCCGAACACGATCGTGTCGAAGCTGGTGTTCGACTGGATCTCCGGCTTCGATGTCGAGCAGACCGATGGCACAAGTCACCCACGCACGGGCGAGCTGGACCTGTTGTCAAACGTGGCCGACGGCGAGTGGCTGCACAAGCCGCGCACCGTCCTGATCGACTCCGCCCAGTTGGAGAGTGGCGAGTCGATGAAGGACGACTTCAAGTCGGCGGTCACCCACGAGATCGACACGTTCAAGGCCGAGCTTCGGTCGCGCAACTCGTCGGTCGACATCGACAACCTCACCGACGAAGACCTGTTGCGTGAGGTGATGAACACGGTCGGCAAGCCCGGCCGGCTGGGCGAGGGCGTGCGCTGCGTGGTCAGCGTGAGCATGCTCACCGAGGGGTGGGACGCCAACACGGTCACCCACATCCTGGGCGTCCGTGCGTTCAACAGCCGGCTGCTGTGCGAGCAGGTGGTGGGCCGTGCCTTGCGGCGCCGCAACTACACGGTCAACGACGACGGCTACTTCGAGCCCGAGTACGCCGAGGTGTATGGCGTGCCGTTCGACTTCATCCCTAGCGACAAGGTGGTGCCCAACCCCACCCCGCGGCCGGCGGCGGTGCACGTGCGGGCGGTGCCCGAGCGCTACGACCTGCGCATCACCTACCCCCGCCTGATCGGCTACCGGCTGGAGCTGATCGACGAGCCGTTGTTCGCCGCGTTCGACGAGCAATCACGGCTGGTGCTGAACCCCGACGACCTGGCCACGTGGACGCAGATGCAGGGCCAGGCCGGCGAAGCCGCCGAGCACAACCTGGAAGACACGCAGAACGCCCGCGCGCAGAAGGTGTCGTACGCGCTCGCGGCCGAGCTGATGAAGCGGTTGTTCGTGGGGCACGACGGCGCGCCGAAGCACTGGTACTTTCCGCAAGTCGCTGCCATCTGCAAGCAGTGGCTTGCCGAGTATCTGGTGGTACCCAAGCCCACCGACATCGGCCTGCTGATGCTCAGCCAGTACCGCCAGCGGGCGATTGACAAGATCGAGCACAGCATTCGCCATCAGTTGGGCAATCAGCGCGAGGTGTTGCGCCCGCGGTTCGACGTGTTCTACCCGCAGGGCAGCACCGACTCGGTCGACTTCCCCACCCGCAAGGTGGTCATCGAGGCAACGAAGAGCCCGGTGAACTTCGTGGTGCTCGACGGGCAGAAGGGCAACACGTGGGAAGAGGCGCTGGCCTACTACCTGGAGCAGGATGCACGGGTGGCGTCGTTCGTGAAGAACGACCATCTCGACTTCGCCATCCCCTACGTGTTTGAAGGTGTGGCCCACGAGTTCTGGCCCGACTTCCTGGTGCGGCTGCACCCGCTGCCCGACGATGGTGTGGTGCGCACGCTGATCGTGGAGGTCAGCGGCGGCCGCAAGGACCAGGACAAGCGCGAGGTGAAGGCGCTGACCGCCCGCGACTCGTGGTGCGTGGCCGTGAACAACCATGGCGGCTACGGCCGTTGGGGTTTCGTGGAGGTCAACGACATGGCCACCTTCCAGAAGGTGATGGACCGCGCGATCGACGACCTCTACGCCGACGGCGTCACCACCGGTGGGAGCGACCTGTGATGACCCGGTTTCAGCCCATGTCGAGCGAGAGCCACAGCGCTTCAACCGAGCCGTCGTTGCCGACTTGTGCGAACACCGCGACGTACTTGAAGAGGACACCCTTTCCGATGCATACCCGGATGGCGGCGTCGTCGGTCGGCAGGGTCTCACCCTCGAAATCGCGGGCCAGCCTGTCGCGGATGGGTGGAACGTCGAAGACCAGGAAGTCGGTCACCGAGGGCGTGCCGTCGACCGAGCGCTCGTCGGGCAGCAGAGAGTCGAGGCGATCGAAGAAGTCCTCGGAGAAACGGACAGGGCGGTCAGTCGTCACGCCTGAACCGCTGCGCGAGCTCCCGAGCGGTCTCAAGGA
>JAYTNH010000522.1:0-3238 GCA_043748395.1 Ilumatobacteraceae bacterium
GTCAACCGTCTTGCTGCCGAGACCCCGGCGTCGTACGTCGCGTTCGATCTGTTGGCGCTCGACGACGACGTCTTGCTCGACCGGCCGCTCGAGCACCGACATGCGGTGTTGCAGGCAGCGCTTGCCCACGCGCAGCCTCCCGTCTACCTGTGTCCCAGTACCCGCGACGCGGCCGTCGCGCAGCAGTGGTTCGTCGAGTTCGAAGGGGCGGGGCTCGATGGCGTGATCGCGAAGCAACTCGCCGATCCGTACACCCCCGACAAGCGAACGCTCGTGAAGGTGAAGCATCGCCGCACAGCCGATTGCGTGATCGCCGGCTACCGCATCCACAAAGATGCCAAGGGTGTCGGCTCGCTGCTCCTCGGGCTGTTCGACGATCAGGCACAGTTGCATCACGTGGGTGTTGCCGCATCGTTCACGGTGAAGCGTCGCGCCGAACTGCTGGTCGAACTCGAACCACTCACCCACGATGCGCTCAATGGGCACCCGTGGCGTGACTGGGCCGAGTTCATGGCGCGCGACGACACGCGCATGCCGGGGGGCGGCAGTCGTTGGAACGCGGGCAAAGACCTGTCGTGGGTGCCACTGCGCATCGAGCGGGTGGCCGAGGTCACCTTCGGCCAACTGCAACTGGGGCGCTTCCGGCATGGCTCGCAGTTCGTGCGATGGCGCACTGACCGAGAGCCGTCGAGTTGCCGCTACGACCAACTCGAGGTCGCAGCGCCGGTGGCGTTCAGCACGTTGGTCGCGCCGGGCTGATTTTTAGGGTGTCACCGAACCGACGACCAGCACGCTCTTGGACCCAACAGGTGTTGCACCAATGCGTACGGTGATGGTCCACAAACCGGGGGCATCGAGCGGCAGGCCCGAGGCGAGTGGCAGCACGGCTACGCCTGCCTCGGTGAGCGGTACGTCGAGCACGACACCGGCCGCGCCCGAGTTAGGGGGAGCAACGAAGTCGATCTGCAATCCGGTGAGGGCGGTCGTGGGCTTGACCACTTCGACTCGCACCGCGTTGGGGCCCACCACCTGGCTGAATGCGACCTTCACTTCGGCGCCGACGTCGGGGTTGTTGATGAGCATGGTGGGCCCGAGACCCTGAATGCCCGGGGGTGCAGCAACGAGCAACCCTGGGGCGAGCGACAACAGCCAGGCCGTGAGGGCGAGCACCACCACGCCGCCGAGGGCCTCGACGCCCAGCGCGCGCCGCAGACGCGCAGCCATTGGTACCGACATGACGTCGGCGCGCGTGAGCCGGGCCTTGACGAACTGGCGTGCCGCCAGCCCGACGAACACCATGGCTCCGACTGCGACGGTCTTGAGGACGAGCACCCAGCCATGGCCCGTGTCGAACAGCGTGCCGCCGTCGAGCCGGAAGGTTTGGATGGCGCCCGACAGCACTGTGATGAGGATGGCTGGCGTCGAGATGCGCGAGAACCCGCGCACGGCATGCACGAGGTCGTCTTCGCCCGGGCCAGCCAGCACCACTCGCGTGAGCAACAGCAGCCCGCCGAGCCACACGGCCATGGCCACCACATGGACGACACCCACCAACACACCAAGTGCCGCGAGGTCGCCGCCAGTTCGGCTGAAACCCAGTGTGGCCACGGCCACGCCTGGTAGGGCCAACGCGCCAAGGAGGGTGGATTGGTCGTTCACGCGCTCGGGTCTGACCACCACCCACGCACTCGCGCCAGTGAGCAGGAGGCGTGCCAGCGCGGCCACGCCTGGGGTGAAGTCTTTGAGATCGGTCCACGACGTGGGCGACAGCGAGGCACCGATGCCCTCGCCGGTGAGTTGGGCTCTGAGTGTGACGACGTTCAGGAACGCGCCAGCTACGGCCACCGCCCACGCAGTGCGTAGGAAGCGGACGGTGAGGATGTACTCGACGCCTTCTGGCCATGCCACGGCGATGAGCACCAGCGCACCGAACAGGGCCGCCAGACCGAGCGTGACGATGAGGCGACTGAGCCCGAGCGGGCCGGCGACGCCTGACGGTGCCGGGTCGCTTGCGGTGGCACCGGGAGTGCCTGCGGCGGAGGTGCCAGCGGTGGAGGTGCCCGTGGACGCGCCGGGAGCATCGGTGGCGATCGGGTCGGTTCCGGCGGCGGGGGTGGTGGCAGTGGTGGCGGCGGTGTCGGCTTCGACCGTGAATGTGAACGAGCCGTTCCCCCCGGGTGTGCCATCGGGCTGACTGACCCGCCATGCGACGACGCATTGGCCCTTGGGCATTGGAGTAGGCACGGCGACGCTGAGCGACAGCCCGTCGGGGGTGAGCTGGGGGGAGCCGAGCGCGATGATGGCACCACTGCACGTTGCTTCCACCGTGTTGGCGCGGCCGACAGCGCTGGTGAAGGTGAGCAACAACGACGTGGGCGACGTGGGCAGGGTGCTGTCGGCGGCGGGGGAGGTGCTGGCGATGGTGTTGTCGGCGGCGAACGCGACCGAACCAGAACCGGCCGGTGACATGAGCCACAGCGTCGTGCCGAAGACGAGACAGATGCCCCACCGGGCAGCGCGGCGCCCAGGTGGACGCGAAGAGGCGGGCGTTTGGTTCATGACGACACCGCAACGCTAGCGAGGTCGGCACGACCACAGGCTCACCTGTCCGAACGGGTGCGTGGGCGGCCCACCATGCGACAGGCCCTGAGTAGGCTCAGACCGATGGCCACCCAGTCGCTCTACCGCCGCTACCGCCCCCGCCGCTTCAGCGAGGTGAAGGGTCAAGAGCACGTGGTCAGGGCGCTTCGCAACGCGGTGATCAACAATCGCGAGGGCCAGGCCTATCTGTTCTCGGGCCCACGCGGTACCGGCAAGACCACCTCGGCGCGCATTCTCGCCAAGGTGCTCAACTGCGAGAACCCCACCGCCGAGGGTGAGCCGTGCTGCGAGTGCGCCTCGTGTGTCGCGGTCGAGCGCGGCACCAGCTTCGACGTGCACGAACTCGACGCGGCCAGCAACAGTGGCGTCGAGGCGATGCGCGATCTCATCGAGAAGGCGTCGCTGGGCACTCCCGGTCGGCACAAGGTGTACATCCTCGACGAGGTGCACATGCTGTCGAAGTCGGCCGAGGCTGCGCTCCTCAAGACGCTCGAAGAGCCCCCTGCTCACGTGGTGTTCGTGTTGGCTACCACCGACCCGCAGAAGGTCAGCGACACCATTCGCAGTCGTACTCAGCACTTGTTGTTCCATTTGCTGCCCATGGATGTGCTGGAAGAGCACATCACCTGGCTCGCTC
>JAYTNH010000523.1:0-1539 GCA_043748395.1 Ilumatobacteraceae bacterium
CTGTGTGCTGAACACGGTGGGACGAGCCCGGCTCGTGGCGTGCCGATCGTGCCGGTCGCTGCAGCGTTGCGAGCGTTGCGCAGCAGCAGTCGCGCAGAACGACGCAGGCCAGTTTGTATGTGCGCGTTGCGAGCTACACCGACCTCCGGTGTGTCAACAGTGTGGTTCGGGAGCGATGGCGTTGGTGCGCAGGGGTGTCACCCGGCTCCGAGAAGAACTCGAGGCCGCTGCCGGTCGTGCGGTGGTAGCGGTCACCGGTGCGAGCGACGAGGTGCCCGACGCCGACGTGTACGTGGGCACCGAAGCGGTGCTGCACCGGGTGCGTCGAGTGCACGTCGTGGCATTCCTCGATCTCGACGCCGAGCTGCTGGCACCCCGCTATCGGGCGGCCGAACACGCCATGGTGCTGCTTGCACGGGCTGCCCGCCTGGTGGGGCCCCGTAGCGGCGGCGGACGCATCTTGGTGCAAACCCACATCCCGAATCACGAGGTGTTGCAGTCGGCGCTGTTCGCCGACCCGTCGCGTCTGGCAGACGTCGAGTCGGCTCGCCGGTCGCTGCTCGGGCTCCCACCGTTCCGTGCGCTTGGGGTCGTCGAGGGTGCCGAAGCCTTGGAGTTCGCTGCGGCTACAGGCCTCGAGATCGCGGCGACGCCGACCGGGGTGTTGGTGCGAGCCGACACGTGGTCGCAACTCGGTCGCGCCTTGGCCGACACACCGCGGCCCAAGGGTTCGCGTCTACGAGTCGAGGTCGACCCCCCACGCGCCTAGCGCGCCGCCGCGGCGTCACGATCCCGACGAACGCCCAGGATGCGGTATCCGCTCGACGAAGCGATGCGGCTGGTCGAGTAACCCTCGGATGTGAGCCAACTGAGCAGCGAGTCGGCACCGAGGTGCTTGTGCACCACGAGCACCGCGTGGCCCTGCACGGTGAGCCGAGGTAACCACGTGTTGAGCAACTCGTGAAGTGCCGCTTTGCCGATGCGAATGGGTGGGTTGCTCCAGATGGTCTCGAACTCCACGTCGACAGGCACGCCGTCGGGAGCCTCGACGCGAACATTGCCGACGGCGTTCGCAGCGGCATTGGCCGCACACAGTGCTCTGGCTCTGCTGTTCACGTCGACCGCCCACACAGTTGCCTGCGGGGCGCGGCGCGCCAGTGTGAGCGCGATTGCACCCGTACCACATCCGATGTCGAGCAGGTCACCTGCCATCGCTGGCGTCGGAGCGCGCTGCAGGAGCAGTTTCGTTCCTGGGTCGATCTGGCCGTAGCCGAACACGCCGCGGTCGGTCTGCAACGACAGGTGCCCGTCGGGGAGCCATAGTTCGACAGCGCGCGGCGACGACTCCACTGAGGGGTCGTCGTCGAAGTAGTGAGAATCCGGGCGGGCCATCGGTTCGATAGCCTTGCACCTCATGGCCTACGCGATCCGCACCTACGGCGATCCCGTCCTCAAGACGAAGGCCGCCGAAGTCACCGAAATCGACGGCAAGATCGCCCGCCTCGTCGACGACATGCTCGAGACGTTGTACACCAATGA
>JAYTNH010000524.1:0-1543 GCA_043748395.1 Ilumatobacteraceae bacterium
CGTCGAGCGACTCCGCCACCCCCGACAGGTGGTACGCCTCCTGACCGACGCGCAGCTTGGCGATTGACAGCATGCTCCGCAACGGGAGCCCCGTTCACCAACCGGGTAATAGTCTGTGCAAGAACTCACATCCGTTCAGGCGACCGACTCGGTGTGCGGTTCTCGCTGGTGACCGTCAGCCAACCTCAATGCCCGTCAGATCGACGTGGAAGGGATCAGCGGGACGAACTGCTGCCACGACTCGACGAGTCGCTGCCCTCACTCGATCTGGACATCGTGACATGACGAGGAGCGGGCTCGGTTCGGCTCGCGACACCAAGAGGGCAAGACCTGAGCGCTCGTGGCGCGGTCGAGCCGTTGCAGAGTCCGATCGGCCATCGTTCACGCGTGGCCGGCCGCCGGCCGAAGCGAGGAGTACCCGCCGATCTGTAGTCGCTCGGCCAGAGCATCGTCGTGGCGTGGTCGTCGTCTTCCAGATCGTCGGTGATCACCCACACCGTGGGATCCGCTGCACTGACAGCGAGCCATGCTGGCACCGGGTAGCTGGACAGCAGGCGCCCTTCGCTGTGTCGCAGCGCGTGGGCGTTCATGGCGCGGTCCTCGTCGTCGAGGTCTCCCCAGTCGCCGGAGCTGTGCCGAAGCAGGCACTCGGCGAGCCACTCGCGACGGACCTCAGCGTCAGATGCCCACCCGGTGAGGCGGGCGCTGATGGCGATGTGTGATGGGTGAATGATGGTCGAGTTCATGGATGCTCCGTCTCGTTGTGCCGTGCGGGCTGCCGGCTTGGCATTCCGGGTCGCGTCGCCGAGGAACGGGCGGTCAACCCGCAGGGCTTGGCCCCGAGCTTGCGAGTGGGCTTGACCGGGCGCGACCGGCGACGCACCACTGCACCCGCCCGAAGGGCGGCAACGTCACACGGCTGTCGGCGAGTGGTTCGGTGTGTGGTGGCGACCACGCACCGAACCACTCACCTGTCCTGCTCGTGGGCCTATGCGGCTCGCTGGCGGTAGGCGTCGGCCAGGGCTGCGGGGAGCCTGGTGAGCTGGCGTGGTTGCAGGGCGGGGAGTTGCAGGCGGATCGTGGCGACGTCGGTGGAGACGAACGTGAGGAAGCCAAAGTTGTTGAGGCGTTCGAGAGTGCGCCACAAGTTGGTGGTCGATCCGCCGAGGCCGATGGTGGCCGCGAGTTCGGTTGTGTCCCATGTGCGTTCGCCGTGGGCGGCGTGTCGGCTGAGCAGGTACGCGCAGAGCGTCCCACTCGGCCCGATGACGGGAAGCCACCACCAGAAATCCTCGCTGTCGGTGGCGTGCGCGCCGGGAGTGTGGTCCGCGATCACGGTGATGTGATCGGGACGGGTTGACGTGGGTTCAGTGGTCATGGCGGAGCGCTCCTGTGGTGCGAAGTTGCCAGCCGGTGCACCCCGACCTTCCCCGATCTGTGGGTGCTCCCGGCTGGCGAAACCCGATTAGCCGGGTTTCGTTTTCAGGGCAGCGTCGACGAAGGGCACGCCTGTCAACCCGAAGGGCTTGGCCCCGAGCTTGCG
>JAYTNH010000525.1:0-5588 GCA_043748395.1 Ilumatobacteraceae bacterium
CACCGTGGTGGTGCTCGATGCTGCCGCTGCGGCCCGGCTGCCCCGGCTCGATGGCTAGCGTTCTCGTTGTGGCTCCCTCGCACGTCTCGTCGCCCGCCGACATCACCTCCACACCGGAGTGGCACCGGCTACAGCATCTGATCGCTCCTGTGCACTTGCGCGAGGTGTTCGTCGCCGATCCCCCTCGTGCCGACAGGTTCGTGATGCAAGCCGGTGACTTCCACATCGATTACTCGAAGAACCTCATCGACGATGGCATTCTCGATGCACTCATCGCAGTTGCCGAGGCGGCCGGCGTCGAGTCGCGTCGCGACGCGATGTTTGGTGGCGAACAGATCAACGTCACTGAGCAGCGAGCGGTGCTCCACACCGCGCTGCGGGCACCCCGCGACGCGAGTGTGATGCTCGATGGCGTCGACGTGGTACCCCACGTGCATGCAGTGCTCGACCGCATGGGCACATTCGCCGAGCAGGTGCGTTCGGGTGCCTGGGTGGGCGCCACGGGCCAACCGATCAGTGCGGTGGTCAACATCGGCATCGGCGGCAGCGACCTCGGCCCAGCCATGGCATACCTGGCGATGGGGGCGTTCGCTGCCGATGGCCCACGCTGCCACTTCGTGAGCAACGTCGATGGTGAAGACATCTCGTCCACGCTCGCCGGGCTCGACCCTGCCACCACGCTTTTCGTGGTGAGCTCCAAGACGTTCACCACCATCGAGACGCTCACAAATGCCGGTGAAGCACGTCGCTGGCTGGTCGCTGCGCTCGGCGAGCAGGCCGTGGGTAACCACTTCGTCGCGGTGAGCACCAATGCCCAACAGGTCGAACTGTTCGGCATCGACACGGCCAACATGTTCGGATTCTGGGACTGGGTCGGTGGTCGCTACTCGGTCGATTCGGCGATTGGTCTGTCGCTCATGCTGGCCATCGGGGCCGACGCATTCGGCGAGTTCCTGGGTGGCTTGCACACCATCGACTTGCATTTTCGCGACACTCCACTGCGGCAGAACGCGCCCGTGGTCATGGCGCTACTGGGTATCTGGTACGCCAACGTGCTCGGTGCCGAGACCAAAGCGGTGCTGCCGTATGCGCATGCGCTCGGTCGGTTTCCCGCCTACCTGCAACAACTCGACATGGAGAGCAACGGCAAGAGCGTGCACCTCGATGGCTCTGGCGTGTCCACTACCACCGGCGCTGTGATCTGGGGTGAGCCGGGCACCAACGGTCAGCACGCCTTCTACCAACTACTCCATCAGGGTACGCGGCTCGTGCCGATCGACTTCATCGGCTTCGCCCAGCCCAACGACACGCTGTACGCACAGCACGACCTGCTCATGGCCAATCTGTTCGCACAAGGAGAGGCGCTGGCTTTCGGCAAGACGCTCGATGAGGTGGTGGCTGAAGGTATTCCGGCGCACCAGCAGGCGCACCGGGTCTTCCCAGGAAATCGACCGAGCACCACGCTGCTGGCGCCGCGGCTCACACCGTCCACGCTGGGCCAACTCATCGCTCTCTACGAGCACATCGTGTTCGTGCAAGGGGTGGTGTGGGGCGTGAACAGCTTCGACCAGTGGGGTGTCGAGCTGGGTAAGGCGCTCGCCAACCGCATCACCCCCGAACTCACCGACACCGACCCTCCTCTGCACGACGCTTCGACGACGGCACTGATCAACTGGTATCGAACGCACCGCCACGGCGGATGACGGCGATCAGGGTCTAGGCCAGCGGGTCGTCGATGGTGTTGGTGCCGGCTATGACTGTGAATGTCTTGTACGTGGTGACGACGCTCTCGACCGCCAAGACGTCTTCGATAATGCGGTAGTCGGCGATCCACTCGTCAGGTGTCACCGTGTGCAGGATGTAGCCGCGGTGCGCCAGCTCGGCGTCGATGATGTCGGGGAAACCGGCGAGCACGGCTGCGAGCGATTGGTCGACGTTGCCGGACGACGAGACAGAGGTGGCAACGAACTCGACGCCGACAGGGGCACCGATGCCCGGCGCCCCGTTGCGCAGTTGACCGACGCCGGCCAGGTGGATGTCGCCACTGAGCACCACGACGTTGGGCACTGCGCCGTCGGCCAGGTGTGCCAGCAGCCGCTGTCGGCTGCCGGGATAGCCATCCCACTGGTCGTAGTTGAGTACTGCACCATTGAGCGTGACGTCGCTCATCACGAGCTGCTGTCCGATCACGTTCCACACGGTGCCCAGCGTGCCAACCGAGTCGTAGATGAACTGCTCCTGGTTTGCTCCGGTGAGAGTTCGCTCGGTATCGAACGTCTCGGGGCACGCAGGATCGGCGCTGAGCTTGACATCGCCACAGGCCTGATCGGTGCGGTACTGGCGGGTGTCGAGCAGCGTGATGCCGAGTAGGTCGCCCCACGCGACGTTGCGGTAGATCTTGAAGTCGGAGTCGACGCTCGCCGGCGGGTCGAGTCGCACTGGCATGTTCTCCCACCATGCTTGGTACGCCTCGAAGCGGCGCTCGGCAAACGTTGTCGCATCGGCTGGGTCCTGCGGGTCGCGGCTGGCGTAGTTGTTCTCCACCTCGTGGTCGTCCCAGATGACGAACCACGGGCATGTGGCGTGCGCGGCCTGCAGGTTTGCGTCGAGCTTGTACAGCGCGTAGCGGTCGCGATACTCGATCAGTGTCGTGGGCTCGGGGGCGCCATGGCTGCGCGCGGCACCGTCGACGCCGATCTCGCCGGCGCCGCCTTCGTAGATGTAGTCGCCGAGCCACATCACGAACTCGGGCTTCTGCTCGACAATGTCGGCGTGGGCGGTGTAGAAGCCGTCCTCGTAATTCTGGCAGCTCGCAGAAGCGAAGCGCACCGAGGTGGTAGGTGATGCTGCCGATGGTGAAGCGTGGGTGGCACCAACCCGACTCGTGTAGATACCTACACGGAAGCGGTAGAACCAATCACCCGGCCCGATCTCGGCGAGGGCGTGAACCGTGTGGCCGTGTGCGACGGTGGCGACCTCGGTGCCGGTCTTGTGTACCGTGGCGAACCCTTCGTCGCTACTGACCTCCCAGGTAACAGGAACGTCGCGATCGGGCATTCCACCGTCGGCCAGCGGATCGGGCGCGAGGCGAGTCCACAGAATGACGCTGGTTTCGTCGGGGTCACCCGAAGCGACACCGAGGGTGAACGGATCGCCCGGTAGTTCGATCGGCACTTCGGTACTGGTCGTGCTACCAGGCACCGTGGTAGCAGGCGCCGCGATGTCAGGCGCACTCGGCGCAGACGAGGACGAGTTGTCGCTGCAGGAGCCCACCACAACGGCAACGGAGGCGACCAAGAACATACGACGAGAGATCGGTTGCATCACGGCAGTCTGCCTCACCCGACCAGCGCCCCGCACCGCCCGCCCGACCCGAAGTCCTGACGCTGAAGCCCGTGATGGAGTCGTACGTCAGGACTTCGGCCAGCGCGCGGCGATGAGCGCCGCAACTGACGCGTGCAACTTCGCTGCCGATCGAGCCTGTGAGTCGGTGACGTAGCGCACGATCCAGTCTTCGTTCTGCAGAGCGGCTTCACGGTTGGCGTCGGCGTCGGGTGCGTCGAGGCCGAAGTGATGTCGGCGACTGTGCGCCTCGATCGCCACGCGCACATGCGGAATCGCGAAGTCGACCCTGGCCACGAAGGCCCCAGCGGGGGAGAGCACGACGTGCTGACGCACCAGGCCCGGAATGCCGGCCAGTGCACGCTCGACCCGTACCTCGAGCGCTGACTCGGTGGGACCCTGCTGTCGGTCGGCTCGATCGAGCAGCTGGAGAATGACGCCGGTTCCGCGCTGGCCGGGGCGGTGCAGACGCTCAGCTGCGGCTCGAATCCACACCCGGCTCACACCGGCCCGCCATGCCCACTCGAACGCTTGTTGAACCTGCTGCGGCGAATCGACCGACCCGAGGTCACACAAGGTTCTGGCGATGTTCGTGCAGCGAATGCCGTCGACCTCGACGATGTCGTCGGGGCACATCGGTCCTTCGTGCTGCCGAACGCCCTGCTGGGCGCGTTGGGCGACGCGCACCAACAGTTCGAGCGGCCCCTCGCGGTACCCGTCTGCCTGCTGCAACGCCGCCGCTGAACGGAAACCAGCGGCGGAGGTGCCCCGAGCCACCGTGGCGACCGTGAGCGCTTGTCGCCAGGTGGGCGGTGAGCCGCTGACAACCAGTACCCCTGGCGCGGGTTCGAGCAGTAGGCCTTGGCGGATGAGCCGGGCGATGACCTTGGCGCTGATGTTGTTGTGGGCAGCCTGGCTTCGAGTGAGGACTCCGTGGCGAGAGGCTGCGAACTCGCCAGCGTTGCCCCACAGGGCGCTGGCGATCATGCCCCAGACCGTAGTAGCGGGGTGCGCGCCAGATACCCGTTCGCTGAACTCCTGACGCTGAAGCCCGTGACGGCGTCGTACGTCAGGACTTCCAGGCTAGGACCTCAGGGTCAGTCGACCCGGGCGAACACGGCCTTGAGGTATCCGCCCTGCGCGAAGGTGACCGGATGGTCGAGCGGGTGGCCGGTGTTGCGCAGTTCTTTGTAGCCGCGTCCGTTACGAAGCACACCCGACTTCACGGCCGCATAGAACTCGTTGGGCTCGACGCGGCTGCTGCACGAAGCTTGCACGAGCAAACCGCCGGGCTCGAGCACGGCGATGGCCTTCTCGGTGAGTTGGCCGTAGGCGTGGATGGCGCGTTCGATGCTCTCCTGTCGCTGCGCGAACGCCGGTGGATCGACCACGACGATGTCGAACCGGTCGTGCGACTTGTTCAGGCGATCGAGCACTTCGAACGCGTCGCCCACCAGCGTGCGGTGCTGGCACGCCCGCACTGCCGGCCGATCGAGGTTGTGGCGCATGTTCCGCTCGGCCACCGCCAACGTGGGCACGCTCATGTCGACGCTGAGCACTTCGGCAGCGCCGCCGGCAGCAGCGTGCACGCTGAAACCGCCGGTGGCGGCGAACATGTCGAGCACTCGCGCCCCTTCGCTGAGCGTGCCGAGAAAGATGCGGTTCTCGCGTTGGTCGAGGAAGTGGCCGGTCTTTTGTCCGCGCACGACGTCGGCCTCGAAGTGCAGCCAATGCTCGTCGAACATCACCGGCGAGTCGGGCACCTCGCCGATGAGGGCCATGCCCTCCGTGAGACCGTGCAAGCCTGCCGGCGGGCTGCTTTGCACGGAACGGGCGAACCTGAGCACGAGTGCGTCGGGTCGCAGAACGTCGGCAATCACCGGAACGAGCGAGGACAGGTGCGGCACCCACGCGGCCGTGTACAGCTTGAGCACGAGGGTGTCGGCGTACCGATCGAGGATGAGGCCCGGGAAGCCGTCGTTCTCGCCGTTGATGCACCGGTACCCGGTGGTGTCGCCGACGCTGGTGAGCGGGTCGCGTAACGCCAGTGCGGCGTGCAGGCGTTGGCGCCAAAAGTCGGCATCGATGCTGATCGGCTTGCCACGATGCAGGATCTTGATGCGAATGGGTGAGGCGGGGTCGTACAGCCCGATGGCCATGAACGAACGATCGTCACGGAAGACCACGGCGAGGTCGCCCGCCACGCCGCGGTGGCTCACCGACGTGATCGAGTCGTCGTACACCCA
>JAYTNH010000526.1:0-3037 GCA_043748395.1 Ilumatobacteraceae bacterium
GGCGAGGCGGGCGTGTGGTTCCGCGTACAGACCGAAGCATGGGGCGAAGGAACCAGCTTCGGCCTCACCGCCATTCGTCGCACAGCGCGAGCGTTCTACAACCCGCTCAGCTCGCCCACCGACATGATCACGGCGATGTCGCTCGTCGTCACCGTCTTGCTGTGCTGGTTCGCCTGGAAGCGGCGATTGCCGATGTTCATGACGGCGTACTGCGCCGTCGTGATCGCGCTCATGCTGTTGCCTTCCACCGTCACGGCGCGACCGCGATTCTTGTACACCGCCTTCCCGCTGCTCATCGCCGCGGCAGCGTGGTTGCACGACTCGAAGCGTGATTGGTGGCCATACCTCATCGGGGCGTGCTCTGCCGGCTTGGTGGGACTCACAGCTCTGTACGGAGTCTTCGGGGCTATTCCGTGAGTGCGCAGCGGTTGCTCGCCCGCACGTCGCGGGTCGGCACGCTGCTGCTCGCCGTACTGGCGTACCTCCCGTCGCTCACTGCAAAACCGGGGCAGATGCCCAGCGACACGAAGCTGTACCTGTACCTCAACCCGGGGCGGCTCATCCGCGACGCTTCGTTCACCTGGGACACCAGCCAGTTCGGCGGGTGGGTGCCGCACCAGACGATCGCCTACCTCTGGCCGTCCGGCCCCTGGTTCTGGTTCTTCGATCGCATCGGCGTACCCGACTGGGTGGCGCACCGCCTGTGGATCGGCACGTTGCTGTTCGTGGCGGGCCTCGGTGTGCGCTGGGCGGCACGACACCTCGGCCTCACCACAACCGGAGCGCTCGCAGCCGCGGTCGTGTACCAGTTGTCGCCGTACGTGTTGCCCTACGTGTCGCGAACATCGGTGATGTTGCTGCCCTGGGCTGCCGTTGGCTGGATCACGGGCCTCACAGTGCGAGCAGCAACGCGCCGCGGCTGGCGGGACCCGGCCCTGATCGCGCTCGTTGTGCTCACGGTGGGCGCCGTCAACGCGACGGCGCTCGCCCTCATCGCCCCTGCCCCCATCTTGTGGCTCATCCACGCGGCGTGGGCGCGAGCCATCTCGTGGCGCATCGCCGTCATCACCGCCCTACGCGTCAGCGCCACCTGCATCGGCGTGTCGCTGTGGTGGATCGCGATGCTGCTGGTTCAAGGAGCCCACGGAGCCGACCTGCTGTCGTATTCCGAGTCACTGCGCGACGTGTCACTCACATCTACGGGTCTCGAGACACTGCGTGGTCTCGGATACTGGCTGTTCTACGTACGCGATCCGTATGCCTTCACGACCACCGCTGCTGGCGACTACATGACCTCGGGCCGAGTGATCGCCATTGGTCTGGTCTTGCTTCTGGTATGTCTTGGCGGCTTGGCGTTGACACGGTGGAGCCAGCGACGGTACGCCGCATTGCTGGTGTTCGTCGGCATCGTGCTCGCGGTGGGAGTGCACCCCATCGACGACCCATCACCGCTCATGTCGCCACTCGCCGAATCGGGATGGTCGCTTGCCCTGCGCAGCAGCACACGCGCCCTGCCGTTGAGCACCTTCGGGCTTGCGCTCGGGGCAGGCGCGCTGGTGACCGCCCTTGGGTCGTCCCGATTCAGGCTTCGCGTGCTCGCCCCATTTGCTGTGGTCGCCCTGGCCATCGTCAACCTTCCGGCTTTGTGGACCGGTGGCTTCGTCGACGCTGCGTTGTCACGCGACCAGAACCCACCCGACGCATGGATCGATGCCGCTGCACGGCTTGACGCCACGTCAACTGAGTACCGAGTCATGCAGTTGCCAGGCGCTGACTTCGGTGCATTTCGCTGGGGCTACACCGTCGACCCGCCGCTACCGGGTCTCAGCGACAAGCCGCTGATCACCCGCGACCTGCTGCCACTCGGAGCGGCCGGCGTCATGGATCTGGCGTACGCACTCGACGACCGGTTCCAGAACGGCACAGTCGAACCGACGGCGATCGCTGTCGTTGCCCGCTATCTCGGCGTCGACACCATTTGGGTGGCCAACGACATGGCCTTCGACCGATTTCGCACGCCGCGCCCCGAGTCGACCAGCGCGCTGTACGAAGCCAGGCCTAGCGGTCTGGGCACGCCGATCGGCTTCGGGACCCCAGCGCCGAACACACCCGACCTACAGGTGGTCGACGAGGCCGCACTGAGCAACCCGTCGATCGGTGCACCGCTTCACCCGGTGCAACTCGTGTCGGTCGAGAACCCGGTATCGATCGTTCGCGCCAGCGGCACCGTGGTAATCGTCGCCGGTAGCGGTGACGGGGTTGTCGATGCTGCCGGTGCCGGATTGCTACGCGGCGACGAGGCGTTGCTGTACGCACAGGATGCGACGGCTAGCGATGTGGCGGCCGCATCGCACGTGATCCTCACCGACTCGAACCGTGACCGCGCGCATCAGTGGCGAGGCTCACAGGACGTGTGGGGATTCACCGAGTCGGGGGGGTCTTCGACTGACCTGTTGGTGACTGACGAGTCCGATCAGCGTCTTCCGGTGTTCAGCACTGTCGACGCCTCACAGCAAACGGTGGCCCTGCTCGACGGCGCAACACGGGTACTCGCGAGCCATTACGGCGAGCCCTTCGCGCTACGTCCTGAGGATCGTGCGGCAATGGCTGTCGACGGTGACCCCGCCACGGCGTGGCGAGTCGCCGACCGCGGCAATCCTGTTGGCGAGTTCATCCAGGTGTCTGGTGTCGGACCCACACTCACCCTGCTCCAGCCGCAATCGATCGTCGCCAATCGCGCCATCTCCGAGGTTCGGCTCGAGCGACTCGACGGGTCGGCCACGCCGTCGCTGATTGCGCTCGATGTCGCCTCGCTCACCTCGCCCGGCCAATCAGTGGCGGTACCCCCCGGCAGCGGTGCGCTGCGCATCGTCATCACAGCTGTCACCGAACGCCTAGGTGGCACCGACACGGGGGCGACGGCGGTGGGTTTCGCCGAGCTCGGGCTCGGCGATCTCCACGAGTTCGTGCGGCTACCGATCGATGCGACGTCCGCATCGCCTATCACGCCTTTGTCGATCGTGCTGACGCGGCTGCG
>JAYTNH010000527.1:0-3220 GCA_043748395.1 Ilumatobacteraceae bacterium
CTTCATCAAGAAGGTCAAGGCCGGCGAAGGCCGGCTGATGGGCTTTGGCCACCGCGTCTACAAGTCGTACGACCCGCGCGCCAAGATCATCAAGCGCACCGCCTACGAGGTGTTCGAGGTCACCGGCAAGAACCCGTTGCTCGACATCGCGCTCGCGCTCGAAGACGTCGCTCTCAAGGACGACTACTTCGTCAGCCGCAAGCTCTACCCCAACGTCGACTTCTACTCCGGGCTCATCTACCAGGCGATGGGGTTCCCGGTGTCCATGTTCACCGTGCTGTTCGCCATCCCGCGCACGGTTGGCTGGCTCGCCCACTGGCAAGAATTGCTCGCCGACAAGGATCAGAAGATCAGCCGTCCCCGCCAGATGTACACCGGCGTTGACGCACGCGACTACGTGCCGATGGACAACCGCTGACCCAACGGGCAGTACCCAGCCGCCCGCCCCCAACCCACCACAACCCTCCTCGCCCAGGAGCTGTCGCGGCCACCAGTTGAACTCGCCCCGCGGCTCTGTGCGCTCACACAAATAGTGACGTGCTGCAGCGCCGGTCGGGTCGGGCGGGTCGGTCAGAGCACGAAACTTCGCCGAAACTCCGCGCCAACGCAGTACCTGCCCGGTTGCGCTGTCCCTATGGTGTGAGCCATGCCAGCGGGAAGGATCTTGGTCGTCGACGACGAGCCCACCGTTCGCGAGGTCGTGGCGCAATACCTCGAGCGTGAGGGCTTCGAAGTGCGCTCGCTCGACCGGGGCGACCAGGTGGTTGCTGCCGTCGCCGAGTTCCTGCCTGATCTGATCGTGCTCGACATCATGCTGCCAGGCGCCTCTGGGCTCGACGTGCTCCGCGACGTCGGTGCTGCCCGAATCCCCGTCATCCTGCTCACGGCGCGGGTTGAAGAAGCCGACCGCGTGCTCGGCCTCGAGCTCGGCGCCGACGACTACGTCACCAAGCCATTCTCTCCGCGCGAGCTGGCGGCGCGGGTGCGCACGGTGTTGCGGCGCGCCCAGCCCGCCACCGATGCTCCCGACACCATCGACCTCGGCGAGCTCCGCATCGATGTGCGCGCACGCGAGGTGTTCGTGCGCGGCGCGAACGTGCAGTTCACCGCCAAGGAGTTCGACCTACTTACGTTCCTGGCACTCAGCCCACGGCAGGTGTTCTCGCGAGCACAGCTCCTGCGCAGCGTGTGGGACTCGTCGCCCGAGTACCAAGACCCCGCAACCGTCACCGTGCACGTCCGCCGCATCCGCAACAAGATCGAGACCGACCCTGAATCACCCCGCTGGATTGCCACCGTGTGGGGCGTCGGATACCGGTTCGAGCCATGAGCCGCCGCCTCGCCATCTCACTCATCGTGCTCGTCGCCGCAGCGCTGGCGCTGGCCGAGGTGCTGCTGCAACCACCGAACGGCTCCGAGCGAATCCATCTCATGGTGATCCTGGCTGCCCCAGCACTCGTGGCCGCCGCACTCGTTCCTCTGCTCGGGCGATGGGTGTCGAGTCGGGCCAGCGTCGCCGGGGCAGCCCTGGTGGTTGGGCTGTGCTCGCTCGCACTCGGGGCAATCACCACATCTGCGGCATCGAACGCGATGTTTCTGTCGTCGCACGATTACCGACTGTTCCTGGTGGTGCTCGTGTTGTCGTGCGGCATCGCACTCATCGTGGGGTCTCAGCTCACACGGCCGCTGGCCAACGACATCGCCCATCTCGGCGAAGTCGCCGAACGAGTGGCCACCGGAGACCTCACCGCCCGCAGCGGCATCACTCGATCCGACGAAGTGGGCAGCACATCGCGCGCGCTCGACAAGATGATCGAACAACTCGAGGTGGCCCACGACGAGCGCTCGCGGGCGAGCCACTCGCGGCAAACACTGTTCACCTCGATCGGTCACGATCTGCGCACCCCGCTGGCCGCCATGCGTGCGGCGGTCGAGAGCCTGCAAGACGGCATCGCTCCCGATCCGATGCGTTACTACGATCTTCTCGGTACACAACTCAATGCGCTCGAGGCAATGCTCGATCAGTTCGTCGAGTACGCCCGAGTTGAATCAGGCCATCGCGACGAGCATCGCGAGACCGTCTCGATCGCCGAAATCGCGCATGAGGCCGTCGAGGCTCTGTCGCCTGTGGCCGATCGACTCGAGGTCGGCTTCAACCTCGTCGGCACCGACGCGGCCCTGGTCACCGCGAGCAGCGTCGAGATGTCACGTGTGTTGCGCAACTTGATCGAGAACGCGATTCGGCACAGCCCCCAGCATGGCACGGTGACCGTGGAGGTTTCGGTTCCCGATCGCGGTGTCGAAGTGCGGGTCGCCGATTGCGGCGACGGCTTCGCCGAGGAGTTCCGCAACCGTGCCTTCCAGCCGTTCACACGCGCCGACCCTGCCCGCAACACCCGTACCGGGCATGCCGGCCTGGGACTGGCCATTGCACGCGCGATCGTTGAATCACATGGCGGGCGAATCTGGATCGGGAACGGTCCTGGCGGCGTCATCCACTTCTGGCTGCCCGAGAAAGAGACCTGATGAACACTCGAAGACCCGCCACCCCTGACGCCGACGCTACGGCACCCGAGATCGACACCGCGATGCTCGCATCCACCGACTCTGCACCCTCGCCACTCACCCCATGGTGGGGCGCAGTTGCCGGGCTCGTTGCGGGTGCCGTTGCCGTGACGATCGGCATGCTCGTGGCCGGCATCATCGAAGTCGTCTCGCCCATCGACGCAGTCGGCAGCACCTTCATCGACCACGTGCCGGCGTGGCTCAAAGAACTGGCCATCCGCTGGTTCGGCACCAACGACAAGTTCGCCCTGCGAGTCGGCATTGTGATCGTGCTCTTCATCGCTTCGCTGGTGCTCGGCGCGCTCACCGTCCGGCGTAGACGGGTGGGGCTCATCGGCATTGCAGCCTTCGGTGTAGTGGGCGCGTGGGCGGCAATCAGCCGTCCGGCCGAGCCGGGTTCCGCCTGGCTGCCGTCGATCGTCGGGGCGATCGCGGGGGCGGTGCTCCTCTCTGCACTGGTCAACCGCCACCCCGACGCAACTCCCATCGAAACACCGGGGCCATCACGTGTTCCGCTTGGCTGGGACCGGCGACGATTCCTGGTCACCTCAGGCTTGGCTACGGCGGCGGCGGCCACCGCCGGCACAGTGGCTCAGGCCCTCGAGCGCAGTCGGGTTGCGAAGATCGAACGTGCCATTCCCGATGCGCTGCCCGC
>JAYTNH010000528.1:0-4101 GCA_043748395.1 Ilumatobacteraceae bacterium
CGGGTGGTCTCACCCCCGACAACGTGGGTGCGGCAGTGGCCCGCGTGAGGCCGTGGGGCGTCGACGTGGGTTCGGGTGTCGAGCGATCACCTGGTCGTAAAGATGCGCTGAAGGTGAAGGCCTTCATCGAGCAGGCCAGGGCATCGGCTCCGGCTCACCACCAGGGTCCCGATGTGATGCCCTACGACTGGGCCGATGACGAGGAGTAAGAGATGTCGCTGATGGCTGAGCCTTCGGCCACCGGGCGCTTCGGCGAATTCGGCGGTCGGTATGTACCCGAGACCCTTGTTCCTGCCTGCCAGGAACTCGAGGCCGAGTTCCGCGCGGCGTGGGCCGACCCGCAGTTCCGGGCCGACCTCGACGACGTACTGCACCAGTACGCAGGTCGGCCATCCATGCTCACCGAGTGCCACAACCTCAGTTCGTTGTTGGGTGTTCGCTTGGTGCTGAAGCGTGAAGACCTCAACCACACTGGCTCGCACAAGATCAACAACGTGTTGGGTCAGACGCTGTTGGCCAAGCGCATGGGAAAAACGCGTTTGGTCGCCGAGACAGGTGCGGGGCAGCACGGCGTCGCAAGCGCCACAGCGGCAGCGCTGATGGGCATGGAATGCAAGGTGTACATGGGTGCCGTCGACGTCGAGCGCCAGGCGCTCAACGTGTTCCGCATGAAGCTGTTGGGTTCCGAGGTCGAAGCGGTGCACAGCGGCAGCCGCACGCTGAAAGACGCGGTCAACGAAGCGATGCGAGATTGGGTCGCCACGGTCGAGACGACGCACTACTGCCTCGGCTCGGTCATGGGCCCGCACCCCTATCCGTGGATGGTTCGCGAGTTCCATCGGGTCATCGGCGACGAAGCCTTCGGCCAGTGCAACACCCTGTTCGGCGACGTACCCGACGTTGTGGTCGCATGTGTCGGCGGCGGCTCGAATGCAATGGGCATCTTCTCGGGTTTCGTCGATACTCGATCGCGGCTGGTGGGGGTCGAACCCGCCGGTGGCGCTGCGGTCGGTCGCGGTCAGCCGGGCGTGGTGCACGGCATGCGCAGTTACCTCATGCAAGACGAACACGGTCAGGTGCTCGAAGCGCACTCCATCTCGGCCGGCCTCGACTATCCGGGTGTCGGGCCCGAGCACTCGTACCTGGCCTCGATCGGTCGTGCCGAGTATCCGTGTGTCACCGACGCTGAGGTGATCGAGGCGTTCCAGTTGCTGGCCAGCTCCGAAGGCATCATTCCCGCGCTCGAGTGTGCGCACGCGTTGGCATGGATCGTCCGTGAGGCGGCCTCGATGCAGGGCGCCACGGTGTTGATGAACCTGTCGGGCCGTGGCGACAAGGACGTCGCGCAGATGATGGACGTTCTGGGACGATCATGACCGGAACGCTCGAGACCCAGTTCCGCGCCAAGCGTGCCAATGGTCGCAAGTTGCTCGTGCCGTACATCACGGGTGGGCTGCCCGGTTGGCAAGACGCCGTGCGCGCCGCGGCCGATGCGGGAGCCGACGCCGTCGAGATCGGCATTCCGTTCTCCGACCCGGTGATGGATGGTCCGGTCATTCAGCAGTCGTCGCAGACGGCGCTCGAAGCCGGCGCCACACCGCTCACGATCCTCGACGAAGCACGTCACCTCGATGTCGACATTCCGCTCGCCGTGATGACCTACTACAACACCGTTCACCATGCTGGCCACCGTCGCTTCGCTCAGCAACTGGTAGCGGCCGGCGTCGTCGCCGCGATCGTGCCCGACCTACCGCTCGAAGAATCTGGCCCGTGGTGCGACGCGGCCGACGCGTTCGGCATCGAGACAGTCATGCTCGCTGCGCCCACGGCTCCCGACGCGCGACTGCCACTCGTCGTGGCTCGTGCTCGCGGTTTCGTCTACAGCGTCGGACTGCTCGGTGTGACGGGCGAGCGCGATCGCCTAGCCGAAACCGCCACCCGGCTGGCCGGTCGACTCAAGGCGTTGACCGACGTGCCGGTTCTGGTGGGCGTCGGCGTGTCGAACGCCGCACAGGCACATGAAGCGGTGCGGGTGGCCGACGGTGTGGTGCAAGGAGCCTCGGTGATGCGACGGTTCCTCGAGCATGGCGCTGAGGGTGTTGGCGACTACGTGGGCGAGGTGCGCCGAGCAATCGACGCCGTTACCGCGTTGTGAACGCTGGCGGCACCGCAGCGGGTGACGAGCGTTGCGAACTGTGCGAGGCCGCACGCCTCACGGAGTGGTTCTATGAGGACGACATGTGTTGGGTAGCCGAGTGCGAGGCGTGCTGGGTGCCGATGGTGGTCTGGAAAACGCACAACCCGAACCCCCCTGAGGAGGTTCGGGTTGTGTTAATTGATCGCTTGGTAGAAGTCGTGAAGCGGCAGTACTCGTTCGAGTACTACGTGGATGATCGCTTGCGGAGCATTCCCACGCATTACCACGCTCACGCCCGTCCGCGAAGCATGTTGTCAGGCCACGGCTTGCGCCGAGTCTGACCTGCTCACGATTGAGTCTGGATTAGAAGCGTCGTGTCAGGTGCATTTGATTCTCCCGGGTTTGAATGGATGCTCACCCCGCCAAGTGGTTTCCTCAAGATATCGTCGAGGATGCCTCAAGACCGAACGCGCTCCGTAACAATATCACTACCGGTGGGGTTCCTTGCAAGTGTCTTGCCAAAGAATATATGTAGTTAGACAAACGCTCTGGGTGGTTGCTGGGCGGGATACGATGCGCCTATGAGCGCGTTTCCGCTGCCCTCCGATGTGTTGGCCCATCGCCCCCCGTTCTTGTTCGTCGACAAGATCGTGGCGCTCGAGCCTGGGGTCAGCGCAGCGGCACTGTGGCGGCTGACCGGCGACGAGTGGTTCTTTACCGGTCACTTCCCGGGCCGACCCACCTTGCCAGGCGTCCTGATGTGCGAGGCGATTGCCCAGGTCGGCGCCATCGCCGTGCTCACCGATGCCCGCTACTCAGGCAAGCTGCCGCTGTTCGGCGGGCTCGATGGTGCCCGATTCCGTCGACAGGTAGGCCCTGGTGACATCCTCGAACTCAGCGCCGAAATGGTCAGGCTTTCTGGCCGAGGCGGCAAAGGAGTGGGTCGCGCGCTACTGAACGGTGAGGTGGCGTGTGAGTGCGAGCTGATGTTCGTACTGGTCGACCCAGCCTGAGGTACGTGCTCAGACGACCGGGGCGATGATGATGCTGCCGTTGTGCCCACCGAAGCCGAAGTTGTTCGACATCGTCGGACCCGGTGTCCACGGCCGGGGCTGACCGAGCACCAGGTCGATGTCGAACGCCGGGTCAGCAGCGGTCGTGCCTGCCGTCGGTGGAATGAGGGCGTGCTGCATCGACAACAGCACTGCGGTGATCTCGAGCGCGCCGGCCGCGCCGAGAGCGTGACCGGTAACTCCTTTGGTCGATGTGACCGGTACGGCGCCCGCACCGAACACGTGCGTCATCGCGGCCGCCTCGGCTGCGTCGTTGAGCGGGGTAGAGGTGCCATGGGCATTGATCTGCTTGATGGCTTCGGGCGCGAGCCCGGCGTCGGCGAGGGCGAGTTGCATGCACGCGATAGCGCCAACCCCGCCGGGTGATGGAGCGGTGATGTGGTGTGCGTCGGCGTTGCTTCCGGCTCCGAGTACCTCGGCATAAATGGTTGCTCCACGGGCGACCGCCATGGTCCACTCTTCGAAGATGATGACAGCTGCACCTTCGCCCATCACGAATCCGTCGCGGTCGGCAGCGAACGGAATGCTGCGCCCGGTGGTGGACAATGCGGTCATGTTGCCGAATGCCGCAATGCCGATGTTGCAGCCGGCGCACTCGGAGCCACCGGTTGCCACTGCGTCGCACAAGCCCCACGCAATGAGTCGCGCCGCGTAGCCCATGGCATGAGTGGAAGCAGCACACGCGGTGCAAATGGTCTCGTTGGGCCCCGTGAGCCCGTAGCGCATCGAGATGGCCGCACCGGGGGCGTTGGGCATCATCATGGGTACGAGGAAGGGCGAGACGCGGCGCGCGCCCTTCTCGAGCAGCACCTCGATCTGTGCCTCCGTGCTGGTCAGTCCGCCGACGCCTGTGGCAAACACGGTGCCGAACCGCTCGGGTTCCACGCTGAG
>JAYTNH010000529.1:0-8545 GCA_043748395.1 Ilumatobacteraceae bacterium
ACCTCCCAGCGGACCCTCCCCCGGGAACTCGTCGTCGACGACGACGAGGCCCATGGCGCACAGCGCATCGGCATCTCCGCCGACCGCGAAGACCGGATCGCAGCCGGCGGCCAACACCGCAGACGCGACGCGGACGGCCATCGGGGTGCCCGCAACAACCAGCGTTGCTTTGTCGGCCCCCATTCGGCGACTACCACCTCCGCACAGCACGGCGCCGGCGACTCGTGCAGAAACCGTGGCTGGCGAAACCGTGGCTGGCGAACTCACGGTTGCGGCATGCCGCCAGGATCGAGCTGGCCGAGGAACACAGAGATGCGCTCAGCTTCATCACGTTCGCCAATGACAGCTGCCATCTCGCCGAGCCCAGCCAGACAGCCCAAGAAGCCGTGGTTGTTCTCGTCGGCCCAGCGCACGTAGCCCGATCCGCGCCAACCGTTGGCGCGCAACGCGTCGAGGCCGCGGTGATACCCGATGCGGTATGCGGCGTAGCGCTCGATCACGTCGCGACCGGCATCTCCCAATGCCCGCCATGCGATCAGCGAACGAGGATATGCCGCTACGACATCGGCCACCAGCGCCCGACGCTCGGCGAGAGGGGCGGCCAAGGCCTGCTGCAGCGCGTGTCGAATAGGGGCGTCCTCGACGGGCAGCACTGTTCGAGGCGGCCCAGACGAATGCAGATGAATCGGTTGATCACTCACACCGAGGCACGCTACGCCCTATGGTCTCGACATGGATGGTCTCGGTATGGTCGGCCTCGGCCTCGAATCAGCGAAGAACATCGGTATAGCCGTCGCGATCGGTCTCGTCGTGCTCATGGTGATGGCGGCCTGGATCATCAAGAACGTCACGACCAAGCTGCTCACCGTGTTCGTCCTGGGCGGCCTCGCGTTGCTCGTGTGGAGCCAACGGTCATCGCTCGAAGGCTGCGCCAAGAAGATCCACGACCGTGGTGTGGTACTCGACAGCAGCAAGCTCACCTGCAGCTTTCTGGGCACCGACGTGAAGGTACCTCTGCCCTGATCAGGCCCAGTCGCCGCCCACCACGTCGAGCAACGACTGCACCACCTCGGTACAGAACCGGTCGGGGTGGCTGAGCGGAGCATCGTGACGGCAGCCCTCGAGTTCCACCAGCTGGCTGCCTTCGATCGATGACGCGACGTGGTGCATGCCGCGCTGGTGATGAGCTTGGCCGAGCGTGCCGTACGCGGCGACCACAGGCACTCGCACTTCACCGGCGACCCATGGCGCATTGGCACGCAGATCGCGGAGCTCGCCGACCATCGCTGGGCCTTGGGCGCGGCGAGCGGCCCGAATCTCGGGCGTCAGGGCCTCCCATCGAGCATCGCCCAGCATTCGACGCAAGAACGCCTCGGCCGCCAACTCGGGGTCGTCACCGTTCTGAATGGCGGTCGACCCGGCCGTGGTTCCCGGCCACCACGGCTCCCACGACAACGGCGTCTCGTAGGCCGCTACCCCCGCAATCTGCGATGGGGCCCGCACAGCGGCAGCCAACGCGATGTTGCCCCCGTAGCTGTGACCAACGAGCACTGCTCGACGACCGGCGAGCAGCACGAACAGGTCGTCGAGTTGGTCGGGCATGTCGAATGGACCCTCATGAGGTTGCGAACGGCCGTAGCCGCGTCGGTCGTACCTGAGCACACGAAACCGATCGTCGAGTCGGCGGCTCAGCTTCAGCATTCCGGCCGAGCGATCCATGCTGCCGTGAATCATCACCACCACCGGACTGCTGGCGTGACCGGCCTCTTCGCTCCAGATGGAACTCATGTCACCCGCACGATGCGCAGTACATCGGTACTGGCTCCGCTCGTGCGATCGGGAGCGCCAGCGAGCACCAACACCACCTGCCCATGGTGGATGTGACCGGCACGCACCGCAGCCTCGACGGCGAACCACACGAGTTCGTCCGTCGTTTCTGCAATCGGCAGTTCGAGCGCCGTGACACCCCACGACAACGCCATGGCGCGGACGGTTGCGAGATCGTGCGACAGGCCGAGCAGCTTGGGTGTGGGACGAAACCGAGCCATCGCCTGCACGGTGCGCCCCGAGCGAGTGCAGCACAAAATCGCGTCGGCACCAGCATCGACTGCGGCCAACCCGGCGGCATGCGTGATTGCCATGGTGATGCGGTCGGGACCATCGGGCCAATGGCGGCGTTGGAGCCGCCCGAGCCTGCTGCTCCACTGCGAGTAGCTCGCCTCGACCTCGGCCCGTTCGGCAACGCGGACCATGGTGCGAACCACACCGATGGGGTCGATGCCGATGGCGGTCTCGGCCGACAGCATCAGCGCATCGGTGCCATCGAACACTGCATTGGCGATGTCGCTGACTTCGGCACGCGTGGGCGACGGCGACGTGATCATGCTCTCCATCACCTGGGTGGCTGTGATCACCGGAACTCCCACTTCGACGCAGTGGCGGATGATGCGCTTCTGCAGGTGCGGCACGTCTTCGAGCGGGCATTCGATGCCGAGGTCACCTCTGGCCACCATCACACCATCGGATGCGCCGACGATCTCTTCGAGGTTGTCGATCGCGCCCAAGGTCTCGATCTTCGAGATCAGCCTCACCGTCGAGGGAGCGACAGCGTCGCGTACCTGTTGCATGTCGGCAGCGCGACGCACGAACGAAACTGCCAAGAAGTCGGCCCCTGCCTCGGTCATGATGCGCGCCAGTCGCAGATCTTCGGCCGTTGGCGTGGTGATGCGCAGACGCTCGGATGGAATGTGAACACCGGGTCGGCCCTGAACCCGCCCACCGGTGAGCACGACACACTCGACAGCATGCGGACCGATTTCGCGCACCAGCAACGAGATCGCACCATCGCCCAACACCACCCGATCGCCCACCACCAGATCGTCGAGCAGCGTCGGGTAGTCGACCGTCAGCTCGTGCTCGGTGCTCGGCCCATCGCCAGGGACCAGCCGCACCGTGGCACCAGCGATCAGCTCGACACCGCCGACCGCAAACTGTCCCGACCGAACTTTCGGGCCGGGGAGGTCGGCGAGCACCGCCACCACCTGCCCCACCCGCGCGGCCGATTCGCGCACTCGGCGCATCACCGCGATGTGGTCGTCGACATGCCCGTGGCTGAGGTTGAGCCGCACGACGTCGACGCCGGCAAGCAGCAATCCATCGAGCACTTCTGGCGAGTCGCTGGCGGGTCCGATGGTCGCCACGATCTTTGTACGAGAGTCCATAGGTGATTATCTAGTCGGTATGGAGCTCCTACTCATACGCCACGCCCTGCCAGTTCGCCGCGAACTCGAGGAAGGCATCGCCGATCCCGAGCTTTCCGAAGCCGGAATCGCGCAGGCAGCACACCTCGCGACCTACCTTGCCGAGGAGGAACTCGACGCCGTGTATGCGAGTCCGCTGCGACGCGCACTACAGACCGCACAACCGGTGGCGATGCATCACGGCCTCGATCTGGTGATCGACGAGCAGTTGGCCGAATGGGATCGCAACTCGAACGAGTACGTACCGATCGAGGAGTTGAAGGCTGCCAACGACCCACGATGGCAGGCAATGATGCGGGGCGAGTGGACGGTGCACGACGAGACACCCGACGAGTTTCGGGAGCGCATCGTCGCCGCCGTCGAGGAGAAGATCGCAGCCCACAGCGGAGACCGCATTGCCGTGGTGTGCCATGGCGGTGTGATCAATGGCTACCTGTCGTACATCCTCGACCTACCCAACCCACAGGGCTTCTTCTACCCCAACTACACCAGCATCCATCGCGTCGCCGCGGCGCGCAGCGGCGAGCGCTCGATCGTGACGTTGAACGAAACCACCCACCTGCGGGGCACCGGTCTTCCCATCGGGTTGTTCCAGTCGTGAGCACACCCACCATCACCGATCTCATGGCGTTTCTCGACGCCTCGCCCTCACCGTGGCACGTCGTGCAGTCAGCTTGTCGGCGGCTCATCGCCGCGGGGTTCGAGCAGGTCGATCTTCGCGAACCGTGGATCGACCCGCCGCAGCGTTGCTTCGTGGTTCGCGACGCAGCACTGGTGGCATGGCATCAACCGGCAGGTGCCACGGTCACCACGCCGTTCCGCATCGTGGGCGCCCACACCGACTCACCCGGACTCCGCGTGAAGCCCCAACCCGACACCGGCCACTTGGGGTGGAAGCAGCTCGGCGTCGAGGTGTACGGCGGCGCGCTGCTCAACAGTTGGCTCGATCGCGACCTCGGCATTGCCGGCGTCGTCGTGCTGCGCGATGGCACCACCACGACCGTGTTGATCGACGAAGCCATCTGTCGCGTGCCACAGCTGGCGATCCATCTCGACCGCGAGATCAGCGAACGCGGTCTCGTGCTCGACAAGCAGGCCCACCTCAACCCGGTGTGGGGTGCCGGCATCCCGGCCGCTGGTGAGTTTCGCAGCTGGCTCGCGTCGCAGGCCGGTGTCGATGCCACCCAGATCGCATCGTGGGAACTGTGCCTGTTCGACTGCACACCCGCGCGCATCCTCGGAGCCGATCAGTCGCTGCTGGCCAGTGGAAGGCTCGACAACCAACTCTCATGCTGGGCTGCGATCGACGCGATGTGCCACGCCGATGCGCCAACGACTTCAACCGCTGTGGTGGCACTGTTCGATCACGAGGAGGTCGGCAGCGAGAGCAACACCGGCGCTGCGGGACCATTGCTCGAGCAGGTACTCGAACGTTCGTCGCTGGCAGCAGGCGGCACCCGGGCGACGTACCTCACGCAGCTCTCTGGTTCGTCGTGCATCTCGGCCGACAATGCGCATGCGGTACACCCCAACTACCCCGAGCGCCACGATCCTGACCATCGCCCGCTGGTCAACAAGGGTCCCGCGATCAAGCTCAACGCGAACCAGCGTTATGCCACGTCGGCGCGCACCGCCGCAATGCTCCAAGAGGTGTTCGATCGCGCCGATGTTCCATGGCAGGTGTTCGTGAGCCGCAACAACATGCCGTGCGGCACCACGATCGGGCCGATCACGGCCACACGGTTGGGTGTCGACACGGTCGATGTCGGGGTTCCACAACTGTCGATGCATTCGGCTCGCGAGTTGTGCGGCGTCGATGACCCCGTGTGGTTGGCGGTCGGGCTGCGCGGTTACTTCGCCGGCTGAGCGAGATCGAAGAGCCGCTGCAGTTCGGCATGAAGCTGCTCGGTGATGTCGCGCACTGCAGCCCGCGGCACTTTGCCGCCAGCGTCGCGAGCTACCTCGATGGGGCGACCAATGTGCATCACCAGCTTGCGCGGGTAGATGAACTTCGCACCCTTCGGCATCACCCGCTCTGAGCCTCCGATGCCAACCGGGATGATGGGTACCCCGGCCTTGACCGCCATGAACGCCGCTCCGTGGAAGAGCGGCTGCACTGTTGGGCCGCTCTTGCGCTCGCCCTCGGGGAACAACACCAGCGGTTCGCCCTCGGTCAGTACGTCGATGCCACGCTTGAGTGCCTCACGGTCGGCGGCGCCGCGTGACACGGGAAAGCCACCCAAGGCGGAGAGCAGCCACCCGAACTGACGATTTTTCCACCACTTGTCGGCGCCCATGAACCGCATACGGCGGCGAGTTGCCGCCGATGCGATTGGCGTGTCGATGATGCTGCGATGGGTGGGAGCCAACACGAACGGACCAGTGGCTGGAATGTTCTCGGCCCCGACCACGGTGAGCCGGCACCACACCTTGAGCACGATCCACCAGAAGTTGCGCATCGCGAAGTACGTGATCTGAGCACCCGGCCCGCGCCCGGCCAACTTGGTTTCGATCTTGGTCATGACGTCTCCTGCAGGATCGCAACGATGACGTCGAGTACTTCGTCAATGCTGAGTCCGGTTGTGTCGACCACCGTGGCGCCGTTCGCCTGCACCAGCGGACTGTCGGCGCGAGTGGAATCGAACTGATCGCGAGTGGAGATGGCCTGGGCGATCTCGTCGACATCGCCGCCTGCTTCGGCCACCCGGCGCTCGGCGCGCACCCTGGGCGACGCAGTGAGGTAGAGCTTCAGTTCGGCCTCGGGGAAGACCACCGAGCCGATGTCGCGGCCTTCGATCACTCCCCCACCGCGAGCGTTGGCCCACGCTCGTTGACGCTCGCGCAGCTCGGCGCGAACAACGCTGTTGGCCGCGAATGCGCTGACCGCCGAGGTGATCTCGGACGTTCGCACGGCGGCCGTTGCGTCGACACCGTCGACCAGCACCCCGTGATCGCCCACTTCGAGGCTCAGGTCGGCCACCAGCGCGGACACTGCGTCGAGATCGTCGGCGCGCACACCCCGTCGGCGCGCGGCGAAGGTGACCGCGCGATACATCGCTCCGGTATCGAGGTACTCGAGACCGAGGCGGGCAGCCAGCGCCCGCGCCACGGTGCTCTTGCCCGCGCCAGCAGGACCGTCGATTGCAATGACTCGCATCTACCAACTCGTCCCGAGAGGCATGCCCTCGCTGTAGCCGGCGGCGCTCTGCACACCAACTGTTGCACGCTCGTGGAACTCGTTGATGGTGGCAGCACCCGCGTACGTACACGCCGATCGGACGCCTGCGACGATGTCGTCGATGATGTCTTCGACGCCGGGACGTTCGGGGTCGAGATACATCCGCGACGTGCTGATGCCCTCCTCGAAGAGTTCTTTGCGCGCCCTGTCGAAAGCCGTCTCGGACCTGGTGCGGACCTTGACCGCGCGATTGCTCGCCATACCGAAGCTCTCTTTGTAGAGCCGGCCGTCGGGATCGCGCAGCGTGTCGGCGGCCGACTCGTACGTGCCGGCCAGCCACGAGCCGAGCATCACACTGGCGGCACCTGCAGCGAGTGCCAACGCAACGTCACGCGGGTGACGCACCCCACCATCGGCCCAAATGTGCTTGCCGTGCTGCGCGGCCTCGGCGGCGCACTCGATGACCGCCGAAAACTGTGGACGGCCGACACCGGTCATCATGCGCGTGGTGCACATGGCGCCGGGGCCCACGCCCACCTTCACGACATCGGCACCAGCAGTGATCAGGTCGCGAGTGCCTGCGGCGGTGACGACGTTCCCGGCCACGATCGAAGCACCCGGCGCAACGGCGCGCACCTCTTCGATGGCGCGAAGCGCGCGAACCTGATGGCCGTGGGCAGTGTCGATGACCAGGACATCGACACCCATGTCGACGAGTGCCTTGGCTTTCGTCGCCGGATCGCCATTGATGCCAACGGCCACAGCCGTGAGCAGGCGACCCTGCTGGTCGACAGCCGGCTGGTAGATCGTGGAGCGAAGCGCGCCCTTGCGAGTGACACACCCGATGAGCCGGCCCGTGTCGTCGACCACCGGAGCCACCGAGAGACGGTGGCCCGACAGGCGGTCATAGATGTCGGCGGGAGCCGCACCAGCCTCGACCAGCACCAGATCGCGGCTCATGACATTGCGAAGCTGCGAGAAGCGGTCGAAGCCGACGCCGTCGTGTTCGGTGAAGATGCCCTCGGGGCGTCCATGGTCGTCGACCACGATCACCACACCGTGCGCCCGCTTGTGGATGAGACCGAGAGCGTCGCCGACGGTGTTGGTGGCGCGCAGCGTGATGGGCGTGTCGTACAGCGTGTGCCTGGTCTTCACGTACTGCACCACCCGCTCGATCACGTCGAGAGGGATGTCTTGGGGCACCACGGTGAGCCCGCCGCGGCGGGCCACGGTCTCGGCCATGCGCCTACCGGCAACGGCTGTCATGTTCGAGACAACCACGGGAATGGTGGTGCCAAGTCGATCGGGGGTGGTGAGGTCGACATCGTTGCGCGACGCGACCGCCGACAGGTTCGGCACCATGAACACATCGCTGTAGGTCAGCTCGAATGGCGGGGCGTCATTGAGAAATCGCATCGTCGTATCTCCTTCGTGGCGCAAGCGCCGCCCAAGGCTACGGCGTTCGGCGGGCAACGACGAGCATCGCGTGCGACCGGGGCAGTACCGTGTCGACGATGACGACACCAGTGGTTCTCGTACACGGTTGGGGCGGCTCGTTCGAGAACACCTGGCAGCGCAACGGGTTCACCGAACTGCTACGCGATGCCGGCCGTCCCATCATCGGGGTCGACATGCTCGGGCACGGCAGCGCGCCCAAGCCGCACGACCCAGCCGAATACGCCGACCTCACGCAACGCATCGTCGATGCCCTACCCGACGAACCGGTCGATGCCATCGGGTTCTCACTCGGGGCAATCACGCTGCTCCAACTCGCAATCGCTCAGCCAGAGCGCTTCAACAGGCTGATCCTTGCGGGCATCGGCCGCAGCATCTTCGATACCGAGTCGGACGGAACCGCGCGGATCATCGCGGCAGTCGAGGGTCGCGCAGCGTCAGACGAGACGGGCGCGTTGGTGTTCGCCCAGTACGCCAATCAGCCCGGCAACGACCCCGAGGCGTTGGTCGCCGTGCTCCGTCGCCCGCGTGTCGGGCCTCCGTCTGCCGAACAACTAGCACTGGTCACGTGCCGCACGTTGGTGGTCATCGGCGACCGCGACTTTGCTGGGCCGGGAGAACCGCTGGCTTCGGCCCTTCCCAACGCAACGCT
>JAYTNH010000530.1:0-2558 GCA_043748395.1 Ilumatobacteraceae bacterium
GAACCGAGGCAAAACCGGCCGCGGCCACGAGCTGCTGTCGGGCATGGTGCTGGCCATCGAGCCGATGCTGTTGGCCGGTGGCAGCGACGACGTCTACGAACTCGACGACGACTGGACCATCGTCACCGCTGACGGCTCGTTGGCCGCCCACGTCGAGCACACCGTGCTGGTCGGCGACAACGGTCCCGAGATTCTCACCCGCCTGTAGCCCCGTGTGAGCCCAGTCTGCGCCCGAGGGTTTCGGTGCCCTGGGGTGCGTTGGAAACCCTCGAAGTCGGGCTGTCGGCAGCTTTCAGGGCGGGCTTGAGGGCCGCCTTCTGGAATTCATGTTGCGTCCACTTTGTGACCACGGCCCATTCATAGGGGTGTTACAGGGCTCTCCTACCATCGCCACGGTATGGAGACCCGGCAGAGAAGCAGCGGTGTCGATCAGTTGGCACGTCGGCGTGTCACTGATGCGGACGCCTTCCTGGCAGTGGTGCGCAAAGAGCAGGCACGGTTCATCGAGGCGCTCGCGCAGGCTGCAGCGTTGCTTGGTCGTGAGTCGAGACAGCTGGAGCAATCCCTTGCGGCCCAGACGCAACTGACCCGTCAGTTTCTCGACGCGCAGCGATCAATCCTGCAGCTGCGAGCCGACACCGACAAGGAACTGGCCCTGATCGGCACCGTGCCCGGCGACCGTACACATGCTGAACCGCCCGGACAAGAAGCCATCACGACGGCTCAGAAGGAGCAATTGGCAGCGGTGCTCGACCAGTGGTGGGTCGACGAGCGTGAGCTGCGCCGCGCGGTCATCGATGAGGCGCGTCGAGCGGTACGGCGCTACCTTGCGCGGCTGGAGGCCAGCGATGCTGCCGCCGTGGTCGCACTGCCAACCACGACGACCCGGGTGTTGGCGGAGTTGGACAGCGCCGACGCAGCCGACCTTCATTCGTTGCTCGACGAGCTGATTCACTCGCTCGACCCGACGCCAGCGTCGACAGTCGTGTCACCGGAGCCGGTTGCTGTTGACCCGAATGACCTGCGTTTCATCGACGTCGGCTCCAGCGAGGCGTTTGTCGAATTCTGGGCCGCCCGCGAGCCAACCGAGCCCGTCGTCGTAGCCCCTCGACGCTGGCGCGCGCTGCTCCAGGCTGTCTACCCGGTTGCGGCTGTGGCGTCATTGCTGACGGTGGCAATGGCGTGGATGGGATGACTTCCGCCATGACCGGACTGAATGGAATGAACGGGACCCCTCACGCCGCCCACTCGGACGATGACACGCACGAGCATGGGCGACTGGAGTCGGATATCGCAGATGCAAAGGCGCGCACGGCAGCAGCCAGGGCGCGGGCTGCAGATCTGGACGCCCAGGTGCAGGCGGACATGCGGCACGAACTCGTCGCCTCCCGCGAGACCGTCGAGGAAATGGAGCGCAATCATGCCGTCGCCATCGCAATGATTCGTGACGAAGCGCAGGCCGAGGCCGATCGAATTCTTGAAGAAGCCCGTCAGCATGCAGCCGCCATACGTGGGGCACGCGATGTTGGATGAGGCGCGGGTGGGCACTGCGATGTTGACGCTGCAGTTGCGGGCGGCGGTGCAGGAAGCTGTCCAGGCCGAGGCCACCCTCGGGAATCGCGACAGCGCCCGAGATGAATTGCGCGGACGGCTGGCGGTGCTGGTTGATCGTCGGCAGAGCGACATGGCTGCCGAGTTGGCCGCCGAACGCCACGCGGCCGAGCGACTGGTCGAAGCGGCCCGCCAGCAAGCAGCGGTGATAGCCGAAGCGTCAGCGCTGATTGCCAGTGCGAACTCAGCGTTGGTTGAAGCTGTGGTGCCACCGGACACCGCGACGCCAGTGCTCAATGGTCGGGCACGCGGCGCGATGTTGGCCCTGCAGCTTCGAACCGCCATGCAAGAGGCGAACGCCTGCGAGGCGAGCGAGAGCAGGCAGCGCGAGGCGAGCGAGAGCAGGCAGCGCCAGGCGAGCGCTGTAGAGCAACTACGTCGGGAACTCGAAGACGGCCTGACGCGAGCTCGGGCGGACGCTGCCACTCTGGTCGATGCGGCTCGAGTTGAAGCCGCAGCCCTGATCGCCGCCGCTGAGGGCGACATTGTCGAGACGGCCGCAGTGCCTGCGTTCACATGGTCCGACGTTGCCTGGTCGCACGTCGAGGTTGCAGACGTCGTCGAGCCGGTCCAGGTCGAGGCGGTCGATGTCGCAGACATTGAGGTTGAAGACGTCGAGGCTGCTGAGATCGTCGGGCCGGTCGTCGCGGCGTCGGGCTCGGCAGCGCCCCCAGATCAGACACCCGTCAACGTTGTCATTGACGCGGAGGCATTCGCGCGAGTCTTCGCCACGGTTTTCGCGACGATGTTCGACGAGCGAGTCGCCGGTCGGGGCGCACACCTTCAGCCGGCGCCGTACCCGACACAGATGTACAGCGTCGGCCAGTTCGCGCTGCCGCAGCCCGCTTCGGCACCCGTGAAGCAGTCGTTCTGGTCGCACGCGAAGCACGTCGACGTGCTGTTGTTGAGCGCCGCGATGGTGATAGTGCTCGTGGTGCTCGCCGCCT
>JAYTNH010000531.1:0-3492 GCA_043748395.1 Ilumatobacteraceae bacterium
CTGTGAGGCCCGTACGGCAGGAGCCCTGTCATGCAGTCATTGTTCGTCTACGCGCCCGCGAGGGGCGCCTTTTTTTACTGCGGACCCTTATGACGCACAGAACGACAACGATCCGCGACGCCGCGCTGGTGTTGGCCGACGGCACTGTGTTCGAAGGCGAACTGCTCGGCGCCGATCCCGTCGGCGGCATCTCCAGCGGCGAGGTCGTGTTCAACACGGTGCTCAGCGGGTACCAGGAGGTCATCACCGACCCCAGCTACGCGGGCCAGATCATCACTTTCACCACGCCCCACATCGGCAACTACGGCGTCAACGCCGCCGACTGCGAATCGGCCAAGCCTTTCTGCCGGGGCGTGATCGTGCGCGAACTGTCACGCCGACACAGCAACTACCGATCGGAGGGCTCGCTCGACGACATGCTGCGCGGCTTCGGCATCAGCGGCATCGCTGGCATCGATACCCGCCGGCTCACTCGCCTGCTCCGCGACACCGGCGCCATGCCCGGTGCGTTCGGCACGGCGTCGCTCGAATCGTTGCAGGCTGCTGCTGTGGCCGAGCCCGGTACCGAGGGCGTCGATCTCGTCGCCCAGGTCACCACAGCCGCGCCTTACACCGTGGGCTCCGGACCGCGACGCATCGTGGCCTACGACTTCGGCATCAAGCGCACCATCTTGAGGCACCTGTCGTCGCTCGGCACGGTCGATGTCGTCCCGGCGGCCACCTCGGCCGCCGATGTACTCGAACTGCGGCCCGACGGTGTGTTCCTCAGCAACGGTCCTGGCGACCCGGCGATGGTGGGCTATGCCGTCGACGCGATCCGACAACTGATCGGCAACGTGCCGATCTTCGGCATCTGCCTTGGTCATCAGTTGCTCAGCCGTGCCCTCGGCGGCCACACCTACAAGCTGCCGTTCGGGCACCATGGCGGCAACCACCCGGTACGTCACGAGGCCACAGGTCGGGTCGAGATCACCAGCCAGAACCACAACTTCTGTGTCGATCCGACCAGCCTGGGCGGAATCGCCGAGGTCACGCACCTGAACCTCAACGACCTCACCAACGAAGGCATGCGGGTGATCGGCCAGCCGGCGTTCAGTGTGCAGTACCACCCCGAGGCGGGCCCTGGTCCGCACGACTCGCAGTACCTGTTCGGCATGTTCGCCGAACTCATCGGGGTGTCGGCCTGATGCCGAAGCGCACCGACATCCGCAGCATCTTGGTCATCGGGTCCGGTCCCATCGTGATCGGTCAGGCGTGCGAGTTCGACTACTCGGGTACCCAAGCGTGTCGGGTGCTGCGCGACGAGGGCTACCGGGTCATTCTGGTGAACTCGAACCCGGCAACCATCATGACCGACCCCGATTTCGCCGATGCCACCTACATCGAGCCGATCACCTGGGAGGTCGTCGCCAAGATCATCGAACGCGAGCGACCCGACGCGGTGCTGCCCACCATGGGTGGTCAGACCGGCCTGAACACGGCGATGGAGTTGTTCGAACGCGGCATCATCGGAGTACCGGGCACGCCTGAGATGATCGGCGCCAACGCCGAGGCCATCGCCACCGCCGAGGACCGCGGCAAGTTCAAAGAGGCGATGATCGAGATCGGCCTCAACGTGCCCGACAGCATTACTGCGCACAGCGTCGACGAAGCGATGCAGGCGATCGAATCGATCGGTCTGCCCGTCATCATTCGGCCCGCGTACATCCTGGGCGGCCGCGGCACGGGCATTGCCTCCACCATCGACGAGTTCCGCACCCTTGCGGCCATCGGGCTCGATGCCAGTCCGATCAGCGAGATCCTGGTCGAGCGCAGCATCGCCGGCTGGAAGGAATACGAGCTCGAGGTGATGCGTGATCACGCCGACAACGTCGTGATCATCTGCTCGATCGAGAACGTCGACCCCATGGGCGTGCACACCGGCGACTCCATCACGGTGGCGCCCGCGCAGACTCTCACCGACGTCGAGTATCAGCAGATGCGTGACGCCGCCATTGCGTGCATTCGACGTGTGGGTGTCGAGACCGGTGGCAGCAACGTGCAGTTCGCGGTCAATCCGGCGACCGGCGAGCAAGTGGTCATCGAGATGAATCCCCGGGTGTCGCGTTCGTCGGCGTTGGCCTCGAAGGCCACCGGATTCCCCATCGCCAAGATCGCCGCCAAGCTGGCCGTCGGCTACACGCTCGACGAGATCCCCAACGACATCACCAAGAAGACTCCAGCAAGCTTCGAGCCGAGTATCGACTACGTCGTGGTGAAGATTCCACGGTGGGCCTTCGAGAAGCTGCCGGGCACCAAGGGCATCTTGGGTACGCAGATGCAGTCGGTCGGCGAAGCAATGTCGATCGGCCGCACGTTCACCGAGAGTCTGCAGAAAGGGCTGCGCTCGCTCGAGCAAGGCCGATTCGGTCTGGGGTGCGATCCGGCCGAGGCCCAACTCGCACCGCTGTCCGACGACCAACTGCTCGCTGCCTGCGCCGTGCCCACTCCCGATCGCATCTTTCAGGTCGGCGAACTGCTGCGTAGGGGAGTCTCGATCGAGGCGGTGCACGAGGCCTGTCGTATCGACCCCTGGTTCCTCGACCAGATGGCTCAGATCGCCGAGGAGCGCGCCGAGGTGGAGCAGATCGGATTTGCAGCCATGTCGCGTCGCTCCTGGCGTCGGGCCAAGCAGTTCGGCTTCAGCGATGCCCAACTCGCCTACCTGTGGTCGGTCACCGAGGTCGACGTTCGTGCCGCTCGCGAGGCTGCCGGCGTGCTGCCCACGTTCAAGACTGTCGACACGTGTGCTGCCGAGTTCGCCGCCGAGACGCCGTACCACTACAGCACGTACGAAGACGAGACCGAGGTGCGCGCCAGCGATCGGCCGCGGGTGATCATCCTCGGCAGCGGACCCAACCGCATCGGCCAGGGCATCGAGTTCGACTACTGCTGCGTGCATGCGTCGTTCGCGCTGCGCGAGGCCGGGTACGAGACGGTGATGGTGAACTGCAACCCCGAGACCGTGAGCACCGACTACGACACCAGCGACCGGCTGTACTTCGAGCCGCTCACGCGCGAGGACGTGCTCAACGTCATCGCCGCCGAGACGGCGGCCAGTGGGGGAGTCGCCCCGAAGGTGATTGTGTCGCTCGGCGGACAGACGCCGCTGAAGTTGTCGGGTGAGATTCCGGCCGAGCTGATTGCCGGCACCTCGCCAGCCTCGATCGACCTAGCCGAGGATCGCGAGAAGTGGAATGCCCTGTGCCACTCCTTGCACATCCCACAACCGCCAGGCGGCACGGCCGCCGACCTCGCCCGAGCGCTCGAAATCGTCGACGACATCGGCTTCCCTGTGTTGGTGCGGCCCAGCTACGTGTTGGGCGGACGCGCGATGCAGATCGTCCACGACCGCGACCACCTGGCTCGCGCCATGGCCGAGTTGGCAGGCTTCGGAACGCTCGGTCGTGAAGGTGGCTTGTCAGCCGAACGCCCGGTGCTGATCGACACGTT
>JAYTNH010000532.1:0-3665 GCA_043748395.1 Ilumatobacteraceae bacterium
GGTGGTCGCCATCCAGCACGGCAAGGCGATCTTCAACCTGCAGGCCAGCTTCCATGTGGTCGAACTCGGCCGCGACTACCAGATCGAGATGCCCACCTACATTCCCGCTCCCGACTCGCTGCCCGACTTCAAGACGCGGATGGAGCCGTACAAAGAACGCATGGGCGACTGGTACGTCCGGCCCCGACCGATCGATCTGCGTTACGTCGACGGCGATCAATTCAGCCGGCAAGGCACTCCATCGACCGGGCAGCGAGTGTGGCTGCGGGCCGATGGCGTGCTGCCCGACGACCCCACCCTGCACGCCTGCATCGTCACCTACGCCAGCGACATGACGCTGCTAGACACCACTGTGCTGCCGTTCGGGTTGTCGTGGGAGAGCCCCAAGATGCAGATGGCCAGCCTCGACCACGCGATGTGGTTTCACCGCCCATTTCGCGCCGATGGCTGGCTGCTCTACGACCAACGGCCGATCAGCAGCGGCGCGTCGCGGGGCATGGCCAGCGGATCGATCTTCGCGGCCGACGGCACGCTGGCCGTCAGTGTGGTGCAGGAGGGCCTCGTGCGGATCGGCGATAAGTGAGGCGCTGTAACACTGCGTTGATCGCTGCGGTGATGGTCCTCGCCGCGTGCGCGAACGACGCCACCACCGACACCACCACCACCGACGCCACCACCGACGCCACCACCGACGCGACGCAGCCTCAGCTGGGATCACCCGAGGTGCGTCTTGTCGACTTCGTCAGCGTCGCCGCCCCTGTCGATCTCGCCTTCAGGCCCGACGACCCGACACTGTTCATCGTGTCGCAAGGCGGGCAGATCTTCCCGGTCCGCGAGGGTGACGTGGGCGACCCGGTCCTCGACATCACCGAACTCACCACGGGCGGCGGTGAGCAGGGCCTGCTCGGGCTTGCGTTCCACCCCACCGCACCGTTGGCCTACATCAACTACACCGATCTCGACGGCAACACGATCATCGACGAATACGCGGTACGCGACGACGGCAGTTTCGACATCGACAGCCGGCGCGAAGTACTCGACATTGCACAGCCCTACCCCAATCACAACGGCGGACAGGTGCTGGTCGGGCCGGACGAGATGCTGTACATCTTCACGGGCGACGGCGGCGACGGCGGCGACCCTGAGCGACGGGGTCTCGACTCGTCCACCTTGCTCGGCAAGGTGCTGCGCATCGATCCGCAGCCATCATCTGCGGCCGGCCTGCCATACACCATCCCGGCCGACAACCCGTTCGTCGACACCCCCGGCGCACGACCAGAGGTCTGGTCGATCGGTATGCGCAATCCTTGGCGGGCGAGCTTCGACCGCGACACAGGCGACCTCTGGGTCGCCGATGTTGGCCAGGGCGAGTGGGAGGAGATCGATGTCGCGTGGGCCGACGAAGGCGGCGGACGCGGCGCGAACTTCGGATGGAGCGCGTTCGAGGGCACGCACAGGTTCAACGACGACCAGCCGATCGACGGCGTCACCATGCCGATCCACGAATACGCACACGACGCAACCGAGTGCTCCGTCAGTGGGGGCGTGCTGTACCGGGGAGCCGACATCCCCGCACTCAACGGCTGGTATGTGTACGGCGATTTCTGTAGCGGCAAGATCAGCGGCATTCACGTCGTCGACCGCGCTGTGGCCGACACTGCGTTGCTCGGGCAACTCGACCAGACATCGGCCGTGAGACAAGGGCCCGATGGCGAGCTCTATGTGCTGTCGCTCGCCGGCAGCATCAGCCGCATCAGTGGCATCGCGAACTGATCGGCGCCTACGCGACGCGTTCGAACACCACGGCGCGGCCAGCAGGGTCGGCCGACACCAGCTTCACCCTGATGTTGTCACCCGGGTGCAGCCCGTCGACCTGGATGCGACTGACCACGGCGACGTCGCACAACTGAATGCGAGCCCCGCGTTCGTCGTCGTCGGTGACCACGGCCATGAACGTGTCGCCGACGCGGGGCTGCAGCGCCACCGCCTCGGCGAGGTCGATCACTGCTCGGTCGATCTGCCCGGCGCCGACGTCGGCGCGTGTCATCGCATCGGGCAGCCGGCTGAACGCGTCGAGCACGTTGTCGGGAACCGGCCTGGCGTTCGCCAGCGCCAGCGTGGCCTGCACGACGTAACGGTCGGCGAGTCGCCGTAACGGCGCCGTTGCATGTGCGTAGCTGGCCGCCATTGCTGCATGCCACGGCCGTTCGCCAGCGTCATACTCGGCATACCGAGCACCCCGGCTAGCGCGACGGATGGCCATCATGAGCGCGGCCTGCTTGGGATCACCACCGTCGAGCTGTCGCTCTCGGTCGGCCAGTGACTGCGAGTCGGGCCACTCGAGTCCGAGTGCGCGGGCGGTGTGACGCAACCGGCTCACTGCGCGTTTGTCGGGTTCGGGCATGACGCGAAACAGACCAGTGTGCGCAGCCAACATGGCCTGCGCAACTGCGAGGTTGGTGGCCAACGACATCGCCGCGTTTTGCGACTCGGATAGGAGGCGCGGGCGGAACTCGAGGTGGTAGCGGCCATCGCTGTCGCGCTCGACGCCTTGCTCGGGCGGATCGATACGAGTGGCTCCGCGACGCGCGTCGGACGCCACCATGCGACGACCGAACTCGCCGAAACTGGCGGGTAGATCGGTGGTCTGCACCGAGTCGTAGGCAAGCTTGGCGCGACTGCGGATGACCGCTCGCTCGGCACCGTCGAGTGCAGGCTCACTGTCGGCGCCGAGTCGTACTGTGAAGATCACAGCGGGTCGCACGTCGTCGGGTAGCAGGCTTGCCGCGCCCTCCGAGAGCGTGGTGGGATACAGGCTCGACTTTCCATCGGGCAAGTACAGGCTCTCGCCGCGCTTCCACGCCTCGACATCGAGTACATCACCGTCGGCGACGAACCAGCCGACGTCGGCGATGGCGTAGTGCAGCAGCAGATCGTCGCCCGACGACTCGATGGTGAACGCTTGGTCGAGGTCGCGCGACTCGGCCGGGTCGAGCGTGACGAACGGCATCGACGTACGGTCGACATGGTCGGTGAGTGGCCGTAAGACGGCCTCATCGGCGGCCGCAAGTACTTCGGGAGCAAACCCGGCCGGCACATCGAACTGGCGACGGATGTGGGCAAGCCCATCGGCGAGAGCGTGACCGCTGTCGCGAAGCGTTCGCATCAGCGGCGGGCACCCATGAACATGCTCTTGAGTGCGTCGTAGTGCTCGATGCAGTGACCGGCGCCCATCACCACCGCTTCGAGCGGCATGGTCGACATCTTCACGGGCACCTGGGTCTCGCGTTCGATGCGGCTAGCGAGGCCACGCAAAAGGCCGCCCCCGCCCACCAGGTGCATACCGCGCACCAAGAAGTCTTGGGCCAGCTCGGGCGGCGCCTTCGACAGGCAGCGAACCACCGATGACACGATGCTGCTCACCACATCGTCGATGGCGAAGCGAATCTCTTCGGGCGTGAGCACCACCGTCTTGGGCAGGCCGGTCATGAGGTCGCGGCCGCGCACCTCGGCCTGGCTTTCGTTTTCGGTGGGAGCGGCCGAGCCAATGGCGACCTTCACCTCTTCTGCCGTGCGTTCGCCGATCGCGATGCCGTGCTCGCGGCGCACGTAGGCCTGGATGGCGGCGTCGATGTCGAAGCTGCCCACACGCACTGCTTCAAGGG
>JAYTNH010000533.1:0-6291 GCA_043748395.1 Ilumatobacteraceae bacterium
GCGCAGGTCGTCTGCCGACGGGGTCTCGGTGACAGTGCCCTGCGGGTTGGTGCGCTCGGTGACTTCGAACACTCGATCGCGGGGCACCGGCGGCTCGGGGAACTCGATCTGCAGGTCGTACATGTCGTAGCGATGTTCGTTGCGGATGAGCAGCGTGTCGCCGAAACCCGTGGTGGTGACGACAGCTGCCCGGCCGATCTTGCCCTCGATGAGTGCATTGGTGATGAGCGTGGTGGCATGCACGATGGGGCGGGTGATGTCGCTCGGGCGCACCCCGGCCTTGGCCAGCAGTTGGTGCACGCCGGTGCGCACGCCATCGAGCGGCGCGGCCGGTGTGGTGAGGGTCTTTTCGACCACCACGCGGCCCGACTCGCCGTCGAACAGCACGACGTCGGTGAACGTGCCACCGATGTCGACGGCCAATCGCCAGTCGGCACTCATGTGATGTCACCGTTGATGTCGGCCTTGGTGGTAGGTGTGCTGCGCGGGGGTGAGAACACGTCGATGATCCATACCTCGTCGTAGTCGTCGTCACCGATGAACACCGAGTCGCCGTGCCACACGCCCGGCGGGGCGATGTAGATGTCGCCAGCGCTCAGCACGCTGCGCCGATCGTTGTCGTGTGTGCCGATGCGGAAATCGAGCGTGCCGCGCATGATGATGCCCAGTTGTTCGTTGATGTCGTGTTGATGCAGGATGGAGCCCTGGGCGCCGCCCTTGATGCGCCAGAACCACATCTCGAGGTTCTGACCCACAACGATCCGTCGGCGAAAGCCGGGCCGGTCGGTGTGCTCGAAGAGGTCGTCGTCGAGGAAGTAGATGTAGCGCGGATCGGACTCGACGGCAGTCACAACAGGCGCTCCACCATGCGTCGCTCGACGTCGTCGAGGTGGGCGACTACGGCGGCTTCGGCCTTGCGAGCATGACCGGCGACCACGGCGTCGGCGATCGCTTGGTGCGCGAGCGTCGATGCGGAGATGATGCCGGCGACCTCGGCGCGGTTGACCTCGGCGTAGAGCAACGATGCAAACTCACCCGAGCCGAACAGCGACGCGAGAGCTTTGGCGTGAACCTCGTTGAGCAACGGATTGCCACACGCCCAGGCAAGCGCGGCGTGGAACTGACGGTCGATCTCGCGAAACTCGGCGAGATCGTCGGTGACGCGTGACGCGATCGCAGCGATGGCGGCACGTTCGTCGTCGCTTGCCCGGCGAGCCGCCAATCGGACGATGGCAGGCTCGATGACCTGACGCACCTCGAACAATTGAGCCACTAGCGCCTTGCGGTCGTCGCCGCTGAAGTTCATCTCGGGCAGGTGCTCGGCCACCACTGATCGGTTGCCGCGCCGTTCGAGGTAGCCGGCGATCACCAGGCCCTGAATGGCCTCGCGTACCGACGTGCGGGCCACGTTGAACTCTTGGCAGAGTACGCGCTCTGCGGGCAGTGGTGTGCCCGGGGCCAACTCGCCGCTTTGGATTGCGTCGGCAAGACGTTGGCGAATCTGCGCCGACACCGTGCGCTTGGCGACTGGATCGAACGTGGTGGAGGTCACTGCAAGCCGACCTTCGCGAAGCGGGCTCGCTCGGCGGCAAGGTCGAGGGGTTCGACGATGGCCTGATGCTCGGCCTCGCCCCAGTGCTCGGCTGGTACGAGCCACATCACCTCGAACTCGAGCCCGTCGGGGTCGCGGGCGTACAGGCTCTTGTTGGCGCCGTGGTCGCTCGCGCCCACCAGTGCACCTGCAGTTTCGAGCCGCTGCTGCATGTCGGCGAGCTCTTCGAGCGTGGGAACCTCCCACGCCAGGTGGTACATGCCGACGGTGCGTCCACCGGCCTCGCTCGGGGCGGCTCCCTTGCCAATCGTGAAGAAGGCGATGTCGTGGTGGTTGTCGGAGGCCGGTGCGCGCATGAATACGAACGCGCCTTGAGGATGATCGATGATGGTGGTGAAGCCGAGCACGTCGGTGTAAAAACGTTCCGTCGTTCGCGCATCGCGGACGTAGAGAACGGCGTGGTTCATCCGTGTGATCGGCATGCGGCGAGCTCTCTAGTCGGTCGTCGATGGGACGAATGGTTTGGACTGATGGTCAGACCATAGCGCATCTCGGAACCGGAGCGTCGGGGTGATCGAAGACCAGGCAACAGGCGGTCAACCGGCGAGGATGAGATCGCCGCCGACGATCACCACGCACGCCGTTGCTTCATCGGAGATCGTGAAGTCGCCATCGATCTGATTGAAGTCGACCTCTTGCACGTCGCCGAGGAAGTAGTGATCGACCAGCAGCAGCAGCTTGCGCGTCTCGGACCCGGCGAAGTCGCCACGGCACGACACCGCGGTGAACGACTGCAGCGGCAGGGTGCCCTCTGCGAAGTTGACGTATCCCACTTCGGCAGCGAGGTCGCCGACCTTGTCGACGACGTCGGTGGACGCGCCGGCAGACACGAGGAGCACAGGCCCCGGCGCTGGTCCGAGCTTGGTCTTGCTGTCGATGAAGATGTCGGCGATTCCCACCGATGCCATGTCGGCAAACGCCAGATCGGCGCCGCCCAGGTCGGACTGGGCCATGTCGGAGCCGACCAGTTCGGTGCCACTGAACGAGCATCGGGTGCAGTCGACCTCGACGAACGACGCGCCGCGCAGCACGGCGCTGTCGAACACCGCACCGGGTGCTTTGGCCTTCAGCAGCTTGGCCCCTTCGAGGTTCGCGTTGGTGAAGTTCGCGTCGCTCAGGTCGGCGTCTTCGAGCTGCGCGGCGCTGAGGTTGGCGTCGGTGAGGTTGGCGCCGGTGAGATCGGCACCCGTGAAGTCGACGCCGGTGAAGTCTCGGCCCTGGGCCTGCAGGTTGCGAAGATCGCAGCCTGCGGCGCCGTTGAACAGCAGCGACTCCGCTGTCGAGTCGGGGTCGGCAACCAACGCGATGAACTGCTCGCACGAGAAGCCGAGCTGGACCGTATTGGCTGTGCTTGGCGCAGTGCCGGTCTCGGTTCCGGGTGGCTGGCTGGTTTGGTCGTCGGTCGAGGCAGAGTCGCCCCCACCGCGTGTGGCGACGAAGGCGACGAGCGCAATCACCATCGCTGCTGCGGCTGCGAACACCAGGACCCGCCGATTCGGCGACGGTGTACCGGTAGGAGGTGCGGACGGTGTACCGGTAGGAGGTGCGGACGGCGTCGGTGCGGGCGGCGTCTGTGTAGCCGGCGGTGGGGCCAACGGCGCCGGGCCGGGCGTGGCCTGCAGCCCAGCCGCATGCCGAGCGGCGCCGAGTGCCACGGCCATCTCGGGGTCGACATCGGCGGTGACGCGTACGCGTAGTGCCTCGGACACCATCTGACGCACAGCCGGGATGCGTGACGACCCGCCCACCAGCAGCACAGACGCCAGATCGGCCGGTTCGAGATGCGCCGAGGTGAGGGCCTGACGCAATACAGCGATGCTCTCGCGGATTCGCGGCATCACGAGCCGTTCGAGCTCGGTGCGGCTCAGAGCGACCTCGCCAACGATGCCGGGCACGATGAGCGAGATGGTGGTGTCGGTGTCGCCCGACAACGTCTCTTTGGCGTGGCGGGCATCGGTGCGCAGGCGAGCGAGGCCGGCGCGTACGGCCGGGTCGTCGTCGGACAAGCCATCAAGCTGGCCACCGAGCGAGTTGTTGACGTGTTCGAGCACGGCGACATCGAAGTCGATGCCTCCGAGCCGCTCGAGGCCTTGGGGTTGACCGAGCAACTCGAAGCCTTCGGGTGTGTTGCGCACGATGGCGGCGTCGAACGTGCCACCACCCAAGTCGTACACGGCGATGGCATCGCCGATGGCGACACGGTCGAGCGACGCATAGTGCGTTGCGGCGGCCTGCGGCTCGGTGAGGAACTCGACCGACGTGAGGCCGGCGCGGCGAACGGCATCGCGGAGCAGGTCGAGTCGGTAGTTGCTGTACGTGGCCGGGTGGGTGACCACCACCCTGCTCGGCTCGGCACCCATGCGCTGCACGGCGGCGGCGCGCACGTGGGCGAGCACCGCGGCCATGAGCGCCTCGGCCGGATACGGCACACCGCCGAGTACCAAGGGCGCGGTATCGCCGAGACGCCGTTTGAACTCGCGGGCGACGCGCGTTGGTTCGCGGATGCCTCGCGTCTCGGCCGTCTCGCCGACGAGCAGCTCGCCGTCGTCGCGAGCGAACACCACCGTGGGCAGCACTGCCGAACGTGTGCCGAGATTCAAGGCTTCGACCCGCCCGCCGTCGGCGATTGCGGCAGAGGTGTATGTGGTCCCGAGGTCGATACCGAGCTGGTAGGTCACGGCTGGTAGGTCATGGCTGGTAGGTCATGGCTGGTAGGTCATGGCACGGTGGGTGTGGGCGAGTGCGACATGGTCGCCGAAGTCTACGACATGGCTCTGTTGTGCTGGTTCGTGTTCGGTCAGCTCACAGCTGCCACGAGATTGGGGCGATCGGGTCGGCGGCGTAGACGCAGTACGTGCCGGTGTGCAGGCTCTGGCCAAGGTGTGCGGCGAGCGTCGGATGATGTTCTGCCATCCGCTCCAGCGCGTAGCGCAGCGACCGGGTAACGCTGGTGCGCGCTCGTTCGTTGGTGCCTCCCTGGGTACGCGCGCGATGACCGAGTCCTGCGGCCCGAGTGAGCTCGTGAATGAGGTACTGACGGTCGCGTTGCGCCAGTTCGACCCGGCCGATGTCGTTGAGCCGCGTGGCCTCCTCGATGTCTTCGTCGACATCGGCCAAACGGCGGCGATAGGCGGCACGAGCCTCGTCGTCGATCATCGGCAGCCCCGCTCCGGCTCCCTCGGTCAGCTCGCCATCAACGTGACCAGTAGCGCGACCGGTGGGCAGCGAACCGCGCTCGACTGCGACGAGATCGAGCACATGGAACTCGCGCCCCGGATCGGCAAGCAGTCGTTCGAGATAGCGGAAACCCTTGAGATCGCGCATCAACACCGTGATGTCACCGAAGGCGATGGTTCTGGTGTCGCTATCACAACGGAACGTTGCGGTGGGGCCGTGGTGTGGGCCGGACACCGCGGCGGGTGATGCTCCGCTCGCCAGTCGTTGCGCAGCGAGCGCAGACCGAGGTGCGCCGAACTGCGTGAAGCCGGCGTGGGCGGCGCGCCACTCCATGGCCGCTCCCGCTTCGTCGCCCGATTGATGGCGCGCGGCACCCAACACCATCCGTGCCGTGGCAGCGTCGAAGGGAGCGCCGATCTCGACCCACGCGGCCGTAGCCGCCTGTGCAGCGTGGATCGCACCCTCGGCGTCGCCGCTTGCGAGGGCCAGCCGCGCGTGAGCCAGCGTTGCAGCCGCCACAAGCGACGGGCTTCGATACGAGTTGGCGATCGACTCGAGCGCATGTGTTGCGGCGCGCAACGTGTCGCGGTCACCCGCGGCAGCGGCGATCTCGGCCTGGGCGTCGAGCAGCGGTGCCAGGCGGAGGTCACCGAACGGCGGTCGCTCCTTGGATGGAATCTCGAACGGATGGGCGATGGCGTCAGCGATCATGGCGGCTGCCGACTTCACATCGCCCTGCGCCAAGCGCAACAAGGCGAGACCGGGATGAGGTGACCAGGCGTGCTCGTGCGCGGCCATGAACGCTTCCTCGGCCCCGGCCAGATCGCCCTTGCGGAGACGAATGTTGCCCAGCTCGACGAGCGGCCAACCGAACTCGCGCCGCATGAACGGGCGCAGCTCCGCGCACGCGTCGAGGGCCTCGCGCTCGGCCAGCTCGGCCGGACCGGAGATGCGTAACAGTTCGGCGCGATGCACCCGACACCGCCCGCCGACTGCGCCGATGGCAGCCCCGTGCGACCAGCGTTCCATCACCTCGGTCCACTCGATTGCTCGCGCTTGATGGGCAAGGCCTTGAGCGGCGCAGATCAACTCGCAGTACATGATGCCCGTCGTGAGCGGATCGGCCGCCCCCGACATCAGATCGTCGGCGATGTCGTCGAGCAGATCGAGCCCTTCGTCGACGCGACCCTCGAAGATCGTGATCCGTGCCGCGCAGACTCGTCCGATGACCACTGCTTGGTTCGCCCCGAGGCGCTGGCCGAGTGCGATCGCCGCGGTCGACCACTGGCGCGCCGCACTCATGTCGCCGCACATGAATCGTTCGTAGCCGTGCACGACGGCGATGAAGGCGTGGGCCGGTGCCTCGGCGTGCCCGTCGAGCAGCCGCTCGGCCCGACGTAGCCAGCCGCGAACGGGCGCCATCAACCCTGTGTCCATCATCAGGAACATCGCCACCATCGTCGCCGCCATGGCTGCCCCGTTGGTGTCGTTGTTCGCGATGC
>JAYTNH010000534.1:0-4739 GCA_043748395.1 Ilumatobacteraceae bacterium
GCTGCCCTCGGCGCTGCCGGCATCCTCGCAGTGTGTCCGTACTACAACCGGCCGTCGCAGGCAGGTATCGAGGCGCACATGCGAGCCATTGCCGCGGCCAGCGACCTGCCGGTGATGGTGTACGACATTCCCGTGCGGTCCGGTCGCAAGATCAGTACCGCAACGTTGCTGCGGCTGGCACGCGAGGTGCCCACCATCGCTGCGCTCAAAGACGCCGCGGCCAACCCCGGAGAGACGGCGTCGCTCATCTCCAGCGCGCCCGATGGCTTCGAGGTGTACAGCGGCGACGACGTCATGACGCTGCCGTTGCTGGCCAGCGGCATCGTGGGCACCGTTGGGGTGGCGACGCACTGGACCGGCGACGACCATCAGCACGCGTTCGACCTGTGGGACAAGGGCGACACCGTTGGTGCCAGGCTGGTGTTCGCCCGGCTGCACGAGAGCTTCGCGTTCGAAACCGGCGACGACGCCCCCAACCCCATTCCGACCAAGGCGATGATGCGCCATCTCGGCTTCAAGGTCGGCCAGGCACGGTTGCCCATGGGCGACGCGCCGGCGTTCGTCGAGACGCGAGCGGTGGAAGTGTGGGCGAACCTGCAACGCTGGCGCGATGACTTCCCCAACCGCTAACTGCCACAGGGTCAGCGCCTGATGGCATCGCCTGTTCGTATCGTCTTTCTCGGCGGCCTGGGTGAGATCGGCCGCAACTGCATGGGCATCGAACTCGAGGGCAAGGTGCTGCTCATCGACTGCGGGCTGATGTTCCCCGACGCCGACATGCACGGCATCGACCTGGTGCTGCCCGACTTTACGTGGCTACGCGAGAACGCCGATCGCATCGTGGGCTGTGTCGCCACGCACGGTCACGAAGATCACGTGGGCGCGTTGCACTACCTGCTGCGCGAGCTGAGCTTCCCCATCTATGGGTCGGCCGTCACCTTGGGCCTCGCGCGCAACCGCATCGAGGAAGCGGGTCTACTGGGCAAGACGAAGCTGAACGTGGTCAAAGATGGTGAGCGACTCATGATCGGGCCGTTCGATGTCGAGTTCATCCCCGTCACCCACTCGGTGCCGCACGCTCATTGCATCGCGCTGCACACACCACAGGGTGTCATCATGCACAGTGGCGACTTCAAGCTCGACCTCACGCCGGTCGACGGTCGACGCACCGGGTTGGCGCGCATCGGCAGCATCGCGTCGAACGAGGGCATCAGGTTGCTCATGGCCGACAGCACCAACGCCGAAGAGCGTGGCTATTCACCCAGCGAGTCCAGTGTGGGTGCGGTGCTGCGCCAGTTGTTCGCCGAGCAGGCTGGCAGGCGCATCATCACCGCCAGCTTCGCCAGCCACCTGCACCGCATTCAACAGATCGCCGACGCGGCCATTGCCAACGGTCGCGTCGTGGCCACACTTGGGCTGAGCATGAAGAAAAACGTGCGCATGGGACGCGACCTGGGGGTCATCACCATTCCCGATGCCTCTTTGGTCGATGTCGACGACATCGACCAGTACCCGCCCGGCAAGGTGTGCATCATCTCCACCGGTTCGCAGGGTGAGTCGATGTCGGCGTTGGCATTGCTGGCCCGCGGCGAGAGCAAGTGGGTGAAGGCGGGCGACAAAGACACGGTCATCTTGTCGAGTCACGCCATCCCCGGCAATGAGGGCAACGTCAACCGCGTCATCGACGGGTTGTTGCGCGCGGGTGTCGAGGTGATCCACAGCGGCATCGCCGATGTGCATGCCACCGGCCACGCTCAGGCCGACGAGCTCAAGACGTACTACAGCATCACGACACCCGATTGGTTCGTGCCGATTCACGGCGAGTATCGCCACATGGTGGCCAATACGCACCTCGCCGAGGTGATGGGTGTCGCTCGCGATCACATCATTCTGTGCGCCGATGGCGATGTGCTCGAGCTCAGCGACGATGGTCTGAAGATGTCGGGCCGCGTGCCGGCCGGGTACCTCTACGTCGATGGCATCGTGGGCGACGTCGGCCAGGGCGTGTTGCGTGATCGCCGGGTGTTGGCCGAAGAAGGTGTAGTGGTGGTGGTGGTCACCGTCGACATCGAAACGGGCAAGGTGCTCACCGGCCCCGAGATCATCACGCGAGGGTGGGTGTATGCGCCCGAGGCCGAGGAGTTGCTCGACGAGGCGTGCGACCGTGTCGCCGATGTGGTCGAGGCGTCGCTCGCAGCAGGAGTTCGCGACGTCGAGTCGCTCGAGCGCGATGTGCGGCGGGCCGCAGGCAAGTTCGTCAGCGAGCGCACCAAGCGCCGGCCGATGATCGTGCCTGTCGTCATGGAGGCGTAGTCCCGCGTGTTCGGTCGGTGCAGGCGGTGGGCGATCGCAGGGGTGGCGGCGCTGTGCGTGGCCTGCTCGGGCGGGGGTTCAACGGCAGTCACCGTGCCGGTGGCGCCGCGCACCACGCGCGTGCTGGCTACGACCGCCGCTGACCTGCCGCTCGTGGGCGAGATCTCCACTGCGATCGCCGCACTCGAGGCCCAACTGGGCGCACCTCAGGAGTACTTCGAGATCAACGCCACGTCGCAGCTGATCAACATCTGGGTGTCACTCAACGGCGGCACGATCGCTCAGCCGTGGGTGTGGCTCGACGGCGTGCTCACCTCCCGCGAAGGCCAACCGGCTCAGGGAGCTCGGTTCGTTGCTGCGGCGCTCACGTTCGACCCCGCGCGGCTGCTTGCGACGGTTGCTGCCCAGTTGCCCATGAGCGCACTCGACGCGGTCGAGATCGTCGGTGGCGCCGACGGGGCGGTGCAATACACGGTGGTGGCGACGTCGCAAGAAGGTGGGCAACTGCTCGTGGTGGTCGGCCCCGATGGGGCCGTTGTGAGCGTGGAGTCGGCCTGAACCGCCATGCGGGTGAGGCCGAGTGGCGTGCCTGGCGCGCGCCCTGTTGGTACCGTGATTGGCATCGCTACATGGGGTCAGTCCAATCGTCGGTCGCGGGCAGCCGACGGCATCACCCGTGGGTCGCGGCGCGGCCCTACTTCTCGCGCGGCCGATCACACGCCCGGCGCGCCTCGCTCGCGACGCGATCAGGCCTCCGACGAGATGCGCGAGGCTCTCGCCGGCCGCGAGAACGAGTTCTGGGGTATCGGCTTCATCGCCGTCGGGGTGCTGCTCGCGTTGGCCATCTACATCAATCTCGCTGGCCCGCTCGGCCGTGGGGTCGAAACCCTGGTCGGCTGGTTCACCGGCGTTGGCCGCTTCGCCGTGCCTGTGGTGCTGGTGGGCATCGGTTGGGCTCTCGTCGACCGCGACCGCAGCCGCCACCCATTCCGCCTGGCCATTGGCTGGGGTGTCACGGCGCTCTGCGTGCTCGGTCTGCTGCACGTGTTTCGTGGGCCCGATTCGGGGTTCAGCGGTTTGGGGCGTGCAGGGGGCTGGATCGGTGCGCTCGTCGGTGCTCCGCTGCGCGGCCTGATCGAACCGGCCGGCGCGATCGTGCTGCTCTTGGCGCTGTTGCTCGGTGGTGTGATGATCATCACCGGCTCGTCAGTGCGCACTGTCGCCCACGCTTCTACCCGTGGTGCACGAGCCATGCTGGCACCGATTGGCCGCAAGACCCGGCAGTTGGTTGGCGACATGTCGACACTCAAGAGCGAGCGCGAAGACACCGGCGAGCGGCTGCTGGCGCCGCCGGTGTTGTACGACGCTGCGCTCGACGACGAATGGGCCGACCCGGCCACCACCAAACGATCGCGAGCGTCGCGAGGTTTGCCGCCGGCCGGACCCACCGAACAGGTCGAGCTTGAACTCGGGCCCGGCGCGAAGCGAGGACAGTGGACCCTTCCACCGGCCAACTTCTTGTCGCGCAGCACCGCGCAAGCGGTGAACAAGGCCGAGGTCGAGGCGCGGGGTCGCACGCTGGTCGACTCGCTCAACTCACACGGTGTCGAGACCAGATTGCTCGGCCAAACGGTGGGGCCCACGGTCACTCGCTTCGAGCTCGAACTCGGCCCAGGCGTGAAGGTGGCCCGTGTCACCAGCCTCAACCGCGACATCGCCTACGCCATGGCCGCTGTCGATGTGCGCATCCTTGCCCCTCTTCCGGGCCGCACTGCTATCGGCGTCGAGGTACCCAACCACACCCGGCAGCTCGTCAGCCTCGGCGACATCATGCAATCGACCGAGGCCAAGACCGCCACCCACCCGCTCGATGTTGCCATTGGCAAAGACATTGCCGGCCGATCGGTGTTCCTCAACCTTGCCACCACGCCACACCTGCTCATCGCCGGTGCCACAGGGGCCGGCAAGTCGAGCGGCATCAACTGCATCATCACGTCACTGCTCATGCGCACCACACCCGAGCAAGTGCGGCTCATCCTCATCGACCCCAAGCAGGTCGAGATGGGCCAGTACAGTCGGTTGCCGCACCTGCTCACGCAGCCAGTCACCAATCCCAAGAAGGCCGCCAATGCGCTCGCCTGGGCGGTGAAAGAGATGGAGCGCCGCTACGACCTGCTGTACGAGGTCGGGTTCCGCGACATCACCGGCTACAACGCCGCCTTCGACCGCGGTGAGTTGTCGGGTGAACCTGGCACGGCCGATCTCAACCGACCGGCGCTCGATGGCACGGTCACCTTCGATCGGTTGCCGTACATCGTGGTGGTGGTCGACGAGTTGAACGACCTCATGATGATCGCTGCCCGCGATGTCGAGGAGAGCATCACCCGCATCGCGCAAAAGGCCCGTGCTGTGGGTATCCACCTCAT
>JAYTNH010000535.1:0-3641 GCA_043748395.1 Ilumatobacteraceae bacterium
CGTCGGGCACTGTGTTCTCGCTGTTGGCGTTGCACGGCCCATGTCGTGGCGTCAGCATCACCGGCGCACGCTGGCCCCTCACCGACGCCGACCTCGTGCCCAGCTCCACCATCGGTGTGAGCAACGAGTCGGTCGACGCCGTGCACGTCAGCACCCGCGAAGGCGTGCTCACCGTGGTGATCCCATGAACCGCTCGGCCATGCACGCCGTTGCGCTTACCGTCGCGCTTACCGTCACGGGATGTGCCGACGACCCTGCATCTGCGAAGCCGACCACCATCACGCTCGTCACCTACGACTCGTTCCCAAAGTCGGATACGTCGCTCAACGCCGCGCTCGATGCGTTCACCATCGAGACCGGTATCACCGTGAACATCGTCAGCGCCGGCGACGCAGGCACCATGGTGACCAAGGCCGTGCTCACCGCCGGCAACCCGGAGGGTGACGTGATGTGGGGCATCGACAACACGTTGATGTCTCGCCCGATCGACGCCGACGTGTTCAACCCGTACTTCACCACCGAGTTGGCAGCGCTACCAGCACACCTCAGGGCGCTCGTGCCCCAAGGCGATCTCACTCCCGTCGACTTCGGCGACGTATGCGTCAACTACGACATCGCCTGGTTCACCGACAACAACGTTGCGGTGCCTACCTCGCTCGAAGCACTGGCCGACCCCGCGTACAAGAACCTGCTGGTCGTCGAGAACCCGGCCACATCGTCACCCGGTCTCGCGTTTCTGCTCGCCTCGGTTGCACGTTTCGGCGAGACGGGCTGGCAGCAGTACTGGACCGACCTGCGCGCCAACGGTGTCGAAGTCGTCGACTCGTGGGACACCGCTTACTACGAGCGGTTCAGCGGATCGGGTGGCGGCGACAAGCCGTTGGTCGTCAGCTACGGATCGTCACCGCCGGCCGAGGTGGTGTTCGCCGATCCGCCCCGCGACGACGCCCCCACAGGGGTGATCGAAGCGACGTGCTTCCGTCAGGTCGAGTTCGCCGGCGTGCTGCGCGGCACGAAGCACGAGCAGCAGGCGCGACAACTGATCGACTTCCTGGTGTCATCCACCTTCCAGAGCGAGCTTGCGCTCAACCTGTTCGTGTACCCGGCTCGCAGCGACGTTGCATTGCCCGATGTGTTCACCCGATTTGCCGTGGTGCCCGCCGATCCGTTCACGATCGCACCGGCCGACATCGCCGCCAATCGCGAGCAGTGGCAGGACGAGTGGACGCAGATCGTGTTGCGCTGAATCGCCTGCCGCGTTGGTTCGTCGCGATGCTCGTGGCGGCCCCGGCGGTGTTCGTGGGCGTGTTCTATCTGTGGCCGCTCGTCACGCTGCTCACGACGGTGACCGATGCCAACAGCATCGGCAACGCGTTGGGCACGCCTGGCCTCGGTCGGGTGCTGTGGTTCACCCTGTGGCAGGCACTCGCCAGTACGGCGGCCACGATGGTGGTGGGTTTCGTGCCGGCGTATGTCTTGAGCCGGTACCGCTTCGGCGGCAGAGCCGTGGTGCTCGCGGTGGTAACGGTGCCGTTCATGCTGCCCACGGTGGTGGTGGGCGCGGCGTTCTTGGCACTGCTGCCGCGCTCGATGCACGGCACCGTGTGGGCAGTGGTGATCGCGCATGTGTTCTTCAACCTCGCGGTTGTGGTGCGATTGGTGGGGGCGATGTGGGCCGTGCTCCCCCACGACCTCACCGCTGCCGCCCGCACGTTGGGTGCCACACCCAGCCAAGTGTTGCGCTACGTGGTGCTGCCGTTGCTTGCCCCCGCACTGTGGGCTGCCGGCGCGGTGGTGTTCTTGTTCACGTTCACCTCGTTCGGTGTGGTGAAGTTGTTGGCAGGCCCTGCCAATCCCACCCTCGAGGTCGAGATCGCGCGACGGGCCACGCAACTCGGCGATGTCGACGGCGCGGCCGTGTTATCGATCGTGCAGCTCATCGCGCTGGCTGGCGTCGTCGCCGTGTCGGTGCGATGGCAGCGCCGGGCGACGGTCACCATGACGGGACATGTCGCGCCGCGCCGAGCGCGCAACCGCGCGCAGCGTCGTGCAGTCGCGATCACCGCGCTCGGTCTGTTCACGGTGATGCTGGCACCGATGGTGGCGTTGGTGAGTCGCTCGGTGCACGTTGGCGGTCGGTGGACCCTCGCGGCGTGGCGCACGCTTGGCCGCCACGAGGTACGCCCAGGCATCGGGCTGGGCGTCGACCCGATCGCCTCGCTCGGCGCCTCACTGCGGTTTGCCCTGGTCGCCACCGCCATCAGCGTCACCGCCGGAGCGATCGCGGCACTCGCCATCGCCGCCGCACAGCGTCGGGGCCGGCTGCTCGACCTCGGCATCATGCTGCCGCTCGGCACCTCGGCCGTCACCATCGGCTTCGGCATGCTCATCACGTTCGACGCCGCGCCCTTCGACTGGCGCGCCGCATGGTGGCTGGTGCCGGTGGGCCATGCCCTGGTCGCCACTCCGTTCGTGGTGCGGGTGGTGCTGCCAGCACTTCGTTCCATTCCCACCGACCGGCGGGCCGCGGCGGCCAGCTTGGGAGCATCTCCGCTGCGGGCCTGGGCCGAGATCGACGTCCGCACGCTTCGTCGGCCGCTGTTGTTGAGTGCAGGGTTCGCCGCGGCAATCTCGATGGGCGAGTTCGGCGCAACGACGTTCCTCACCCGGTCGGGTCGCGAGACGCTCCCGATCGCCATCGACCGACTGCTGGCCCGCACCGGCGACGTGCCACGTGCGCAGGGTTTTGCGGTTGCGACCATGCTGTTGTTGGTGACCGGGGCGATCATCGTCGCCGTCGAGGCACTCACACGAGAGGCAACCGATGCTCAGCGTTCGTGACATCACCGTGCGGTTCGACACGGTCGTCGCACTCGAACGCGTGTCGCTCGACATCGCCGATGGCGAGGTCGTGGCGCTACTCGGCCCATCGGGCAGCGGCAAGAGCACGTTGTTGCGGGTGATCGCGGGCATGCTCGTACCCGACTCGGGCGAAGTGTGGCTCGACAAGCTGAACGTCGACCGCGTGCCCACCCATCAGCGTCACGTGGGGATGGTGTTCCAAGACGAGCAACTGTTCCCCCACCTCAGCGTCGCCGGCAACATCGGATTCGGGCTGCGCATGCAAGGCGTCGACCGAGCCGCAATTCGTGAGCGAGTGGACGAACTGTTGCACATGGTGGGTCTCGGCACGTTCGCCGATCGGGCCGTCACCCGGCTGAGCGGCGGCGAGGCCAAGCGCGTCGCGCTGGCCCGCTCGCTGGCCCCGCGCCCGCGCCTGTTGTTGCTCGATGAGCCACTCACCGGACTCGACCGCGAGTTGCACGACGAGTTGGCCGCAGAGTTGTTCCGAGTGCTCCGCGCCACACGCACCTCGGCACTACTGGTGACTCACGACCCCAACGAAGCGGCGGCCATTGCAGACAGAACCGTGCTGCTGGCCGACCTGTCGCCTGCACGGCCGCTCTGACACACTGCTGACATGTCGGAGCAACTGCGCATCGGTTTCCTCGGGGCCGGACTCATCGCCACCTACCACTCCAAGAGCCTGCGCCGCAGCGGTGCGCAGGTGGTACGCGCCGGCGTGTACGACCCCAACCGCGATCGCGTGCGGGCCTTCGCGGCTGCTTCTGGTCATACGG
>JAYTNH010000536.1:0-4451 GCA_043748395.1 Ilumatobacteraceae bacterium
TCACCGAGTAGGTCGGCGAGGGTGGGCTTGCCGTCGAGTTCCACTGCGAGCACCCGAAGTCCGCTGGCGGCCGCCGCTCGGGCCAGAACTGCCGTTACCGTGGTCTTTCCTACGCCACCCTTGCCGGCAACGACGGCAACACGGGCGGCGGTCAGGAACTGCAGCGGATCCACTGTTCTCGGAGGCACTTGTGCGCAGGCTAGCGATCACCCTTCTCATCGCCTCGTTCGCGGCTGCGTTCTGGTCGAGTGTTTCCTCCAGCCCCGCCCAGGCAGGCGATACTGGCAAGGCATCCGATCTTGCCCCAGTCGACGTGCTGCAGGTCTCGGGCCTGTTCGACAAGGTGGTGGTCGACTCCATCGTGCAGGCCATCGAGCGCAGCGAATCCACAGGTGCCGAGGCGCTGATCCTGCAGCTCAACAGCACCGGCGCGGTGGTGTCGCGCGCCGAGATGGCGGCGTTGCTGCAACGGGTGGCCGACGCCAAGGTCGCCGTCGGTGTGTGGGTCGGCCCGGCCCGATCTGCTCGCGCCTACGGCCTTCCGGCGCAGTTGTTCGCAGTGGCCGACGTCACGGCCATGGTGCCTGGCAGCCGCCTGGGTTACTCCGGTGCGCCGCTGTCGCTGGAAGATGGCCCGACCGACTTCGGCGCCGCGTCAGCCACGCTGGCCACGGGCTCGATGAGCTTCACCGAGGCTCGCGCCCAAGGTGTGCTGCGACTCGACATCAGCGATCAGGGCGTGCCCACGGTGCGCAACATGGTGTTGGCGATGGATGGCGCCACGGTCGATGGGCGGGTGCTCAACACCGTGGTCGACGAACTGCAGCCCGACGGCTCCACACAGAAGGTGTCGGCAACAGTGCGGTTCAGCGGGCTCGATCTGCTCGACGAACTGATGCACACGGTGGCCAGCCCGGCCATGGCCTACCTGTTGTTCATCATCGGCGTGGCGTTGTTGATCTTCGAGTTCTTCACCGCTGGCGTCGGCATTGCCGGTGTCGTCGGCGCGGTCTGCGCGGTGTTCGGTTGCTTCGGGCTCGCCGCGTTGCCTACCCGTGGTCTGGCGGTGGCGCTGCTGGTAGTCGCCATGCTCGCGTTTGCGATCGATGTACAGGTGGGCATTCCCCGGTTCTGGACGGGGGTAGGCGTGGTGCTGTTCGCAATCGGTTCGTGGTTCCTCTACCGACCGTTACCTGGCAACGACCTGCGCCTGAGCTGGATCACCCTCGTGGTGGGCATCGGTGGCATCGCGCTCACGTTCGTGGCCGGCATGCCGTCGATGGTGCGCACCCGCTTTGCCACACCGACGGTCGGCCGCGAGTGGATGATCGGCCAGACCGGCACTGCCGCCAGCGAGATCAGCCCCGAGGGCATTGCGTTGGTGGGTGCCGCCCGCTGGCGTGCCCGCACCAACCGCGCCACGCCCATCGCTGCCGGGGCAGAGCTGCGTGTTGCCGCCATCGACGGTGTCACGCTCGAGGTCGAACCACTCGACGGCGCCGCTCGCGACTACCGCGAGCGCCGCGCCAAGAGCTGAGCGCCTGGTCGTCGTGGTGGTCGTCGCTCTCTCACCGTGGCGCTGTCATGCGATCCGACACGACATGTCGGATGACGTGACAGCGTGACGGAATCGGCTAGCCATGGGACGTGGTCGTCGTCGACAAGCGCACGTGGGTACAAGAACGCCCCGCCGCCTATGGCGTTGCCGGTGAGGGCCTGCCGGTGGTGCTGCTGCACGGCTGGGCGCTCGGTCAGCACACATATCGCGACGTCATCGAGAGCATCGTCGATCAGGGTTGCCGCGTCATTGCGCCCGCGATGCCCGGCTTCGGAGGCACAGGCGAGCTGCCGAGTGGGTCGTTCTCGCTCGCTGGCTATGCGCGCTGGGTGATCGACCTGCTCGACGAACTCGAGATCGACGAGCAGGTGGTCGTGGTCGGCCACTCGTTCGGCGGCGGCGTCGCGATTCAGATGGCTCACGACCACCCCGACCGGGTGCGTTCGATGGTGCTCGTTAACTCGATCGGCGGGTCGTCGTGGCGCAAGGGCAACACACTGCGCTCCATCGCCGACCGACCGCTGTGGGATTGGGGCCTGCACTTTCCCGGCGATGTGTGGCCTCTGCGTCAGGCCACGCGCGTGTTGCCCGTGGTGGCCGAAGACCTGCTGCCCAACTTGCTGCGCAATCCACGCGCCATCGTCAAAGTGGCCAACCTGGCTCGTCGAGCCGACCTGCGCGGTGAGCTCGAAGCCCTGCGCGACGGTGGCCTACCGATCACCATCATCTGGGGCACCCGCGACAAGGTGATCCCGCGTGAATCGTTCGAGGCCCTGTGCGTGGCGTCGGGGGTGCAGGGCACCGTGGTCGACGGTTCGCACAGCTGGTTGCTCGCCGATCCGACGAAGTTCGGCGAGGTGATCACCAACGACGTGCGCGTGGCCAAGGCGGCTCGTGAGCTTGAACTGAACCCGAAACCCACGAATCGTCAGCGCCTCCGCAAGGTGCCGTCGCTCATGCGCAAGGCAGCCGGGGCCCGCCGATCCGCAGATCGCCCCGCCGACGCGTAACGCCTCGCGCGTCGAGCTCGTTCACCAACGGCAGCGCGTACTTGCGCGACACGCCGAGCGAGTCGCGTAGCTCGGACACCGTGAACCCTTCTGGTTGGATGACCAGCAGTCGCGCGGCCTGTGCGGCGGCGGCATCGATGGTGGCCGGATGGAACCAGATGCCATCGCGTTCGACAACGAACTCGCGTCGCACGAGTTGGCGCAGTTCTTCACGGTTCACGCCCGTTGCATCAGGCGGTGTGAACCCACCCGCAAGCAATGCGGCCACGAACGGATGGTCGGCGAGCGGGTCGCGCGCGGCCAGCGGTAACGCCCGGCCCGCCTCGATGCGCACCTCGGCAAGGCCCGCCAGCACGGCCCGCTCGCGATCGTCGAGCGTGGCCAGATCGAGCCCGAGGGGTCCGGCCGCCACCAGCCGCGCGGTGAGCGAATGGTGCAAGGCAGCGAGCGCGGCATGGTCGACGACCCAACGCTCGACGGTGGCCGTGCGTCGTTCGCCGGTGAGCGCCGCCAGATCATCGACGTCGATCCAGCCGTGCTCGCGAATCACCCGATCGACGTCGCGGTCGGGTGCGGCCTTCGAGGCCGGAAGGACCGGCGCCACATCGAGCACCTCGCCGCCGCCGACGGTTTCGTTGCGACCCGATTCGCGCAGGATGAACCGATCGCCGGCAACGAGTGGCAGGGCGATCGTCAGGTGCAGGCGCACCGACCCAGCGTGACCTGGAGCGACGGCCTCGGTACCCAGCACACGCAATCGCACGGGGTACTCGCCCGAGCCGATGTAGGCCACGAACGCGCCACGCCGCGACACGTTGTGTTCCAGCGAGTCGAGTACCTGCAACGAGGCATCGAACACGGTGGTCGGTCGCCATTGGTCGATCGCGACGATGGCATCGCCGCGACCGAGTTCGTGGTGGTCGACGCCGGTGAGGTTGAGCGCGGTGCGGTGGCCAGGCCCCACGTGATCGCGAGCGACGCCCAACGACTGGATGCTGCGCACCCTCACTTCGCGCAGTTGCGGCGCAAGTGCAAGCCGCTGGTCGACCGCGATGCTGCCGCCGGTGAGCGTGCCGGTGACCACCGTGCCGCTGCCCTTGGCGGCGAAGACGCGGTCGATCCACAGCCGCGGTCGGTCGTGGTTCAGGGCCTCCGGCGTGGCACCCACCAGCGTGTCGAGCGCGCTCGTGAGGTGGTCGATGCCGTCGGCGGTGACGGTGCTCACCGGCACGATGGCAGCATCGGCGAGAAAGGTGCCGGCGAGCCGGTCGCGGATGTCCATGATCTGCAACTCGCGCCAGTCGTCGTCGACGAGGTCGGTCTTGGTGAGCGCGATCAGGCCGTGCTGCAAACCGAGGAGCTGCAAGATGCGCAGGTGTTCCTCGCTCTGCGGTTTCCATCCCTCGGTGGCTGCCACCACGAACATGCACGCATCGACCCCACCCACTCCGGCGAGCATGTTGCGCAAGAACCGCACGTGGCCGGGCACGTCGATGAAGCTCACGCCTTCGCCGCTGGGCAACGTTGCATGCGCGAACCCGAGGTCGATGGTGAGCCCGCGGCGACGCTCCTCCTCAAAACGGTCGGGATTGGTGCCAGTGAGCGCGAGCACCAGCGACGACTTGCCGTGGTCGACATGACCGGCGGTGGCGATGATCCTCACGACAGCATCACGGCAGGGTCGACGTGTGCAGCGCAGCCAACGCCTTGGCGACGTGCCGATCGTCGGACGGTTGCACGGTGCGCAGGTCGAGGCTGGTGACGCCGTCGCGGGTGCGGGCCACGATCGGCGGGTCGCACGAACGCAGCGCAGCGAGGTGATCGCCCGGCACGGTGACGCCGTACGACGCGATGCTCACCCCAGGGGCCGAGCCGGCACCGGG
>JAYTNH010000537.1:0-3814 GCA_043748395.1 Ilumatobacteraceae bacterium
CGATGAATCCCCAAGCCCCCTACGTGGGCTCTGGCGCCTTCGCTCACAAAGCCGGACTGCACGTGAGCGCCATCGTCCGGGCCAAAGATGCCTATGAGCACGTCGACCCCGAACTCGTGGGCAACGGCACGCGGTTCGTGGTGAGCGAGATGGCTGGGCGGGCAACCATCCAGATCAAGGCCGAGGAGTTGGGGCTTGCGCTGGACGGACCGGCGGTGAACGCAGTGATCGACGACCTGAAGCGGCTCGAGCACGAGGGGTACCACTTCGAGGCGGCCGATGCCTCGCTCGAACTGCTCATGCGTCGCGCTGCGGGCTGGCAGCAAGACTTCTTTCGGGTCGAGAGCATGCGGGTGATCACCGACGAGTCGACCAGTGGCGAGTTCACCACCGAAGCCACGGTGAAGGTGTGGATCGGTTCGGGCGACGACGCCGAGCGGCACGTGCACACGGCCGAGGGCAACGGCCCGGTGAACGCCATCGACTCTGCGCTGCGTGCCGCAGTTGGCAAGGCGTTTCCTCATCTTGATCGCGTGCATCTCACCGACTACAAGGTGCGCATCCTCGACGGTGCAACGGCCACCGGTGCCATCACGCGTGTGCTCATCGACGCCACCGACGGTCATCGAACCTGGACCACCATCGGTGTCAGTCCGAACATCATCGAGGCATCGTGGCGAGCGCTCGAGGAGAGCCTCGTCTTCGGGCTGTTGCATGCCGCTTCCTGATAGACACTGAGCCATGGCCAGCCCCAAGTTCGCGCCCGTTTCACCTGTCGACGATGCGCGGGGTTACGCGTCGCCAGCGCACGTCCCCGGTTCGTGGCGAGCCGATCGCCCCGGTGACATTGCCGGATTCCAGCCAGAAGGGCTACGGCTCGGTTACCAGGGGCCCGATCAAGGCTTTGCCCTCAAGATTGCAGGCGGGTTCCGCGCCCGGGTTGCGGTGTCGCCTGGCGAACGTGTCGACGATGCCATTGGCGGCTGTCTTGGCATCGCCCTGCGTCGGGCTTCCATGTTCGGCAGGGCGCCCACGGTGCACGATCTCACGCTTGCGTTCACGATGTGGGGGTTTCTCGACAAGCAGCCCCCCGCAGAGTTGGTAGCGCTGCGACGTGATGCTTTCGAGGGAGTCGGCAACGTCGTACACCACTACGACGATGCTCGCGAGCTGGTCGACATGATCCCCGAGTCCACGCTGCGGCTCACACATCAACAGGTCGCAGCGAGCTATCCCGCCCAGTGGCGAGAGCTGGTAGGAGCATGACCCAGCCGATCACCCTCACCGACGAACAGCGCCAGTTCCGTGCCGTTGTCCGGCAGTTCTGCGACGACAAGATCGCCCCCAACGCAGCCGAAGTCGATCGCACGGCCGAGTACTCGTGGGCCAACTGGGAAGCCCTACGCGCGATGGAGCTCGTGTCGCTCAGCTATCCCGTCGAGTACGGCGGTGCCGGCGCGTCGCTGGTCGATCAGGCCATCGTGGCCGAGGAACTTGCGCGTGCATGCGTCGCCACCAGCTTGTCGTTCCTCATCACCAAGCTGGGCATGCTGCCGGTCATCAACTTCGGCAGCGACGAGCTGAAGCGCGAGTACCTCACGCGCATGTGCGCAGGCACCAGCCAGGCCAGCTACGCGCTCAGCGAGCCCGACGCCGGCAGCGATGTGGCGTCGATGACCACCAAAGCCGAGCGCGACGGCGACCGTTGGGTGCTCAACGGCACGAAGTGCTGGATCACCAACGCCGGCATCAGCGACGTGTACACCGTCTTCGCGCGCACGTCGCCAGATCGCCACACCGGCCTCACGTGCTTCGTGGTCGAGGCCGACTGGGGTGTGCAGGTCGACAAGCTCGAACACAAGCTCGGCATCAAGGGGTCACCCACCGGCATCATCCGCTTCGACGACGTCCGCGTGCCCGACACCCACCGGGTCGGCGATGTCGGCCAGGGTTTCGCCGTGGCCATGCACACGCTCGACCGCTCGCGTCCCACCATCGGTGCGCAAGCGGTGGGCGTTGCGCAGGGAGCGCTCGACTTCGCGGTCGGGTACATGAAAGAGCGCCGCACCTTCGGCCGACCTATCGGTGACAACCAGGGTTTGCAGTGGATGGCCGCCGACTGCGCGATGCGCATCGAGGCTGCTCGCGGCTTGGTGCACAAAGCTTGCGCCATTGCCGACGACGGCGATCCGCACGGCGAGCTCAGCATGGCCGGCGCCATGGCCAAGTGCTTCGCCAGCGACGTGGCCATGCAGGTCACCACCGACGCCGTGCAGTTCCTGGGTGGCTACGGCTATACCACCGACTTCCCCGTCGAGCGGATGATGCGCGACGCAAAGATCACCCAGATCTACGAAGGCACCAACCAGATCCAGCGCATGGTGATCGCCAAGAAGCTGTTCAGCTAGCTTTTCGGTCCCCTTTGACGTCGCTCTGTGTCGTTTCCACGCCGAGGCCTGGTGCCGACCTGCCCGCGCTGTCAGGTCATCCGACCTCGCGTGTGGGGTCGGATGACACCGCTGCGCGGGACGACTGGGCAAACGCGTTGGTGGACCACCAGGCCCAGGCGACAAGCACGGGCTGGAAGAACAGCCGGTTGCGTCTGTCGCTATCGGAGTTCAAGCCGAAAGCGTCGTGGCCATCGACGAACTGGCTGATGTTGCCAGGGAATACCGCGATGAAGAAGAGGCCCACCGCGAGACCCAGCAGTGAGCGGCGGCGTCGTACGACGATCAACGCCGCACCGAGCGCGATCTCGACGAGGCCGGACAAGATGACCACGACGTTCTTGTCGATCCCGACCCAATCGGGCACTTGCGCCTGGAAGTCGTGGCGGTTAAACGTCAGGTGGCCGATCCCGGCGAGAGTGAGCGCACCACCGAGGACTACCCGTGCGATTGAGCGGACACGATCCCATCGACTACCGGTCATGGTCCGTACCGTACGGCAAGGTGGCCGCGGATCAGTCGTCGGGTTCGTTGTCGATGTGCACGCCGAGCGCCGCCACCATGGCCAGGCCCAGTGGCACGAGCTGCGTGGCGTCGATGTGTGCCCCCGCCAGCGAAGCTGCTCCGCGTATTGCATCGAGTGTGCTGCCGTTGATTGCCAAGGCGATCGTCTTCGCGCTCGAGAAGTCGACGTCGGTCAGGTCACAGCGTGTGAGCCGGGAGCGGACGAGCTCGGCCGAGTAGAAGTCGGCCGCTCTCAGCACGCAGTCGTCGGCGTGCAGGCGTTCGGCCCGGGCCATGCGGAACCCGGCACCGTCGAGCTTGCAGCCGTTGAACGCGACATCCTTGAGGCGGGCGAGACCGAACTGCGCGCCCGACATTCGACAGTCGCGAAACTCGACCCGGGTGAATCGTGTCTCCTCGAAGCTGACTCCCGAGAACTCGCAGCGCTCGAACACGACATCGGTGAGGGTGCAGTGATGGAGCTGTGCGCCGGTGAATCGGCAGTCGACCAACCGCGAGCGCTGTACCTCGAGTTGAGCCAGGTCGACGCCGACAAACTCGGCAGTGACGTCAAGATCGGCCCAGGTAGGCAGTTTGAGCAGCTCGGCATCGTCGAGCGCATCTCGCTGGGCGGCAAGCCGAGGACGTTCGAGTTCGCTTGCCCGGTCGAGTGCCACGCCGGCACCCTACGAGCGTCGCCGGTTCACGTCGTCGTCGGGCGACGCACCACACCTGCGACCCAGTCATGCGTTTGGTAACTCAGCCACACCTGATGTGGTTTCGTCGGCAAACGCCGTGGAGGTGCGCTGAATTGTGACCGGCACCCCCGCTACACAGTCAAGCGTTTGGTAACTCAGCCACAC
>JAYTNH010000538.1:0-1815 GCA_043748395.1 Ilumatobacteraceae bacterium
GTGTGGCGGGTGGTCGACGGCGTTGCCACGCAGCTGACCACCGAGTCGATGAGCATGGCACTGCAGCTGCCCGATGGTTCAGTGGTGATGCAGCGCAGCAGCGGCTGGAGTGGCGACGGCTCGGCACAGTCGGACACGAACTTGCTCGCGTTGCGCAACGGCCAGATCGATGAACTGTTCCCGGGCGAGATACTGGGCGGTTGGGTGCGACTGCACGACGTGGCCATGGTGAACGGCGAAGTGAAGGTGCTCTACGCGGTCGAGCGGCAGCCTTCGCCGGAGGCCTCGCAGTCAGAACCCGCGTGGACGTTATTGGTCCGCTCCCTCGCGACGTCGGAGACCACTTGGATTTCTAGTGATGCCAGCGGCTGGGAGCGGGGCTACAGCCGGATGCATCTGGCTGAGACCGGATTGGTCGTGGGCGAGCTGTATGTAGAAGCGCGGCGACAACTCGTCAGTTACTCGATTGGTGAGCCGTTGCCGATCTCACCCTTCGATATTGGTCTCGAAGAGTTCTACTCCGATTGCACGGATTGCCCGAGGCTCTACACCGTCCGTCGCGACGGCACGGTGGTCGCCTGGCTCGACGGCACGATGCTGCACATCGCGACTCCGGGCCTGACAGCTGAGGAGCAGTTCGATCTTGGTGACGCAGCGCTCAACGCGAGTGACCTCGAGCTGGGCAATGGGTTCGTAGTGCTCTCGTTCGGTGGACGTAGTTCCGGTGCCTATGCACCTCTAGTGATCGACTTCAACCGCGATGCCGACAGCGCGATCGAACTGCCTGGCTCCACGGCGAGCATCGTCACAGTGCCGACCCCTCCATGGCAGGTCGACGAAGAATTGAATGCTGCCCTGGCGGGCCAGCAGTTCGACACCCTCGATGCGGTGTATGCGACGGTCGAAGCGCAGATCGAAGCGATTCGTTACGCGGCGGTCGAACCCGTCGAGCCGATCACCTTCGGCCGCAGTGCGTCGGGCGATGGCACGCTAGTCATCACTGCCCCGAACTTCGATGACTCGGTTCCGCAGACCTGGTACCGAATCGTCCCTGGCCTTGGCGGCTTTGGCGAGTTTCATGTGATCGGTCGCATCGAGTCGGTCGCCGTCTGTCGCGACGGCACGTACTCCACCCCGACGCACCTCTGCGTGTAGCCGCCTGTGAGCCAGTCGGCAACCCGTCCTGAGTGGCATCTTTCGCCGCCCATGGGTGGGCTGACACCACCGTTCTGGCAGGTTGGCCCGCCCTTGGGTGGCAGAGGGTGCCAGACGGCGCGGGCGCCCACGCGGCGCGCAGCCGGTGAAAACGGGGAAGGCCCGGGGCTTTCGCTCCCGGGCCCTCCTGCAACTACAACTTGACTTGAGCGGCTTCTGACTGGGTCAGAAGTCTTCCATTCCGCCGCCCATGCCACCACCGCCGCCAGAGGCTTCCGGCTTGTCGGCGACAACGGCTTCGGTGGTCAGGAACAAGGCGGCGATCGAGGCTGCGTTCTGTAGCGCCGAACGGGTGACCTTGGCAGCGTCGATGATGCCGAGCTTGACGAGGTCTTCGTACTCGCCGGTGGCGGCGTTGAGGCCCTCGTTGCCCTTCAGGCTCTTGACCATGGCAACGGCGACGCCGCCTTCCATGCCGGCGTTCTCGGCGATCTGCTTCAGCGGTGCTTCGAGGCACTTGGCCACCAAACGGGCGCCAGTGGCTTCGTCACCGGTGAGCGAATCGGCAACGGCCAAGACCGCAGCCTGCGCACGCAGCAACGCCACGCCGCCGCCAGGCACGACGCCCTCTTCGATGGCAGCCTTGGTGGTGGAGACTGC
>JAYTNH010000539.1:0-2147 GCA_043748395.1 Ilumatobacteraceae bacterium
GCCGGCGAACACCATGAGCGCTCCGCCGATGGCGAACACCAATGGGGCCGTGATGCGAGGACGTGCCACCGTGAGCGATGGGAGCACGACGGCGAGCACGACGAGGCCACCGAGCAGCGGCAGCAGGTTGAAGAACGCGTAGGGCACGATCGACTCAATGGCATCGCCGAACGACATGTCGAGCAACCCGGCCGGCACAGCGAACACGTCTTGGGTGGTGGCGCCGATGGCGCCCACTGCCACCAGCGCGATACCGGCGAACACCACGCCACGCAGCGGGAGGCGACGACGGCCGGCCACGGCAGCGACCTCGGCAAGCAGACCGAACACCGGCAGCGCGTAGACGAAGGTGAGTGGCTGCGTGAACCCGTAGCCGATCCAGCCCAGAATGCCCCTGTTGCCACCGAAGCCGTCGCGGCCGTAGCGGTAGTTGACGTACAGGTAGATGAGCATGCCGACCAACACCGGCAGTGCGAGCAGCAAACCCACCGTGCCCACGAGCGCCGACCAGGCGAACACCGGCATGCGCCGCATGTTCATGCCCGGCGCACGAGTGGTGATGATCGTGGCCGCCACCGAGCCAGCGCTGGCGATGAGGCCCAACAACAGCACCACGTGGGCCAACAAGAACATGGCAACCATGCGCTGATCGCCGCCACCCGGACCGCCGTTGGCCGCGATGGAACCGACCACCAGGCCGGTGCCGACTAACCACGCAAAAAAGCCGGCCGCAGCCAGCCGCGGGAAGGCGATGGAACGGGCACCCACTTGCAGGGGCACCACCGCAATGGCGAGGCCCAACAGCATGGGAACGAGCACACAGAACGTGAGGCCGACCCGATATGCCGAGAAAAGCTGAGCGACCGCACCTGCGTCGACGAGGTCGGAGGTGGCGTCGGAGCGTTCGATTCCGAGCAGCAGACCGATGACGCCAACACCCAGCAGGGCGAGCAACGCACCGACCATGTACATACGGCCGATGCGCTTGTGGTCGGTTGTTGTGATCCAATCGGTGATGCGGGCGAGGCCGGGCAAGCCAGCGACAGCCGGCTCGGCGGTCACGTGCGGATCGATGGTGGTCATAAGCAACGAGCTCGTTTCGTCTCGGGCGCGCTTCGCGACTTGCCCAATGCTGACAGGTCGGTTGATGTCAGATCTGACATTACCCATAGGGCACGGCGCTGGCTGAAATCGACGGGCTCACGCACGGATGAGCACATCGATCGTGAGCGCGGCGAAGAGCAGCGTGACATAGGTGATGCTGTAGCCGAACACCCGCATGGAGCGCTGCGGAGTGGGGTCGCGGCCGAGGTCGATGGTGCCGGCCAAGAACAGCGCGCCGAGCACAACGGCGGCGATGCCGTACACCCAACCAAGATGCGCAACCGGCAACAGCACCAGCGTGCTGACCACGAGCGCGATCGTGTAGGCGATCATCTTGCGCACTGTGACCTGCAGCGTTGCGACGGCAGGCAACATGGGCACATTCGCGGCGCGGTAGTCGTCGGCGTACCGGATGGCCAGCGCCCAGAAGTGTGGGGGCGTCCACAAGAACATCACGACGAACAGCACCACCGGTGTGAAGGTGACGTTGTTCTGCACCGCCGACCAGCCCACCAACACCGGCACGGCGCCCGCCGCTCCGCCGATCACGATGTTCTGGGTGCTGGTGCGCTTGAGCCATAGCGTGTAGACGAACACGTAGAACAACGTGGCCGACAGCGCGAGCACCGCCGACAGCAGGTTGGCACCCCACCACAAGAGGGCGAACGCGAGGGCTTCGAGTACCAACGCGAACACCAGCGCGTGGCTGGGTTGCAACAGGCCAGTAGCAAGCGGTCGACCCTGCGTACGCGGCATGAGCTTGTCGATGTCGCGGTCGATCACCATGTTGATGGCGTTCGCCCCGCCGGCGGCCAGGGTGCCGCCCAGCAGCGTGATGAGCACCAGCGTTGTGCGCGGCCAGCCACCGTGGGCCAACACCATGGTGGGCACCGTGGTGATGAGTAGCAACTCGATGATGCGGGGCTTGGTGAGCGCTATGTAACCACCGACGATGGTGGTAGGCGTGCGCCGCGGGCCGTGGGCAATAGAACCGGGCGCCAGCCGTGAGGGAACAAGGGGGCGAGCACCGACAGCCATGGTCG
>JAYTNH010000540.1:0-2747 GCA_043748395.1 Ilumatobacteraceae bacterium
ATGTGGGGCGGGTGGGTATCGAACCCACGACCGAGGGATTATGAGTCCCGTGCTCTAACCACTGAGCTACCGCCCCGTGACCCTGGTGGGCCTGGAAGACACCAACAGCCCGCACAGTGGCGGGCTGTTGCGTTGCTCCGAGAGCAGGGCTCGAACCTGCGACCCGCTGATTAACAGTCAGCTGCTCTGCCAACTGAGCTATCTCGGAAGGGCGAGTTGAGGATAGCAAAGTCGGGTGGCAGCCCCACCTGAAATGGAGCCATCACTCGTCGTCGAGAAACTCCTTCAGGCGTTGGCTGCGCATTGGGTGGCGCAGCTTGGCGAGGGTCTTTGCTTCGATCTGGCGGATGCGTTCGCGAGTGACGCCGAACTCGCGGCCGACGTCTTCGAGCGTGCGCGGTTGGCCGTCGTCGAGGCCGAACCGCAACCTCACGATCTCTTGCTCGCGATCACTGAGCTCACCCAAGGCAGCCTCGACAGCCTGGGTGAGCAGGTGCCGCGTCGCCATGTCGGCCGGCTCGTCGGCGGTCATGTCTTGGATGAAGTCGGTGAGGTTCGAGTCGTCCTCTTCACCGACGGGCGAATCGAGCGACAACGGATCGAGCGAGATGAGCAGGATCTCGCGGATGCGATCGAGTGGTAGGCCGCAGCGTTCGGCGAGTTCGTCGAGTGTGGGCTCACGCTCGAGCTCTTGATGCATTTGGCGCTGCGTGCGCAACACCCGGTTCATGCTCTCGACCATGTGCACCGGAATGCGAATGGTGCGGGCCTGGTCGGCAATGGAGCGCGTGATGGCCTGACGAATCCACCACGTGGCGTAGGTGGAGAACTTGAAACCCTTGGTGTGATCGAACTTGTCGACCGCACGCATGAGGCCGAGATTGCCTTCTTGGATGAGGTCGAGGAACTGCATGCCACGTCCGCTGTAGCGCTTGGCGATGCTCACGACCAGTCGCAGGTTGGCTTGGATGAGCTCGCTCTTCGCAGTCTGTCCGGCCTGCACCGTGCGAATGAGACGCCTTTGTGTATGCGAGTCGATGGACTCGTCATCGAGGAGCGCCGCCGCGCGATGACCCTCCTCTATCGCCTGCGCCAGACCGCGTTCGTCTTCTCCTGACAGCAGGTCGACCCGACCGATCTCTTTGAGGTACAGCCGCACCGTGTCGGCTGTGTTGCCGCCGTCGCTGGGCGGCACACGGGCGGCACGGCGACGCAATCGCTTGGCGAGCAGACCCTCGGTGACTTCGAGCTCGGGAGGCGGGGCGGAGACAACCGTCAGTTCAGCTGCTTCGTCGACGCCGTCGTCGACCGCGTCGTCGATCGTGATGCCCTTCGACGCGAGCTGCGCTTCGACGTCGGCCAACACGTCACCTGTGAGCTCGACATCGCGTAACACGTGGGCGATCTCCTCGGCGTGTAGCACGCCGACCCCGGCACCTCGCGCGACCAGCTGGTGCCACTCGCCTGCGTCGACACCCGCGAAGGGCGGCAACTTGGCTGCTGCATCAACTGCCCCCTGAGACATCCCGCTCCTCCGTGCGCCGCTGGATCCACCCTAGCAACGCCTCGGCAGCGGCTAGTGATGTGGCGGGATCGTCGAGCGCCTCGAGCGCCAACCTGGCGTCACGATCGGCACGGATCTCGTCGGGGTCGGTGAACTGCACCCGGCGGACGAGCTCGCGTCGCACCGTTGCGGCGATGAGGTTGTGTGCTTCGAGCACTGGGTCGGCATCGATGTCGGCGACTGCCGCGCGTTCGAGCAGTTCGCGCGCTTCGGGGTCGGCGAGCTCGAGTGCCGGCTCGACAGAACCACCGGCTTGGGCTGTAGCAAGGAAGGCCCGACGGGCAACATCGTCGGCGAACAGTGGCTCGATGAGCCAGGGCGCGATGTTGTTCCACTGCTGCAACAACAAGGCGATCACCACGAACTCGGCGTTCTCGGGCGAACCGAGGCGGCGCACCGGTTTGTAGTGAACCGTGGGCCGCGATCCTCTGCGTTCGGCGAGCGCTACCAGATCGTTCATCGGCATGTCGACGTGGGCTGCAACCTGGCCGGCATACAGCTTGCGAACATCGAGGTTGGGGTGTTCGTTGATGACCGCCATCGCCTTCTCGGCCAGGCGGGCTCGGTCTTCGGGTGAACGCATGGGCGCACCGGCGAGCACCCGTTGCACCCGAAAGCCCAGGAACGGCAGAGCGCGATCAATGGCGTGGCGCAGCGCCTCGGGGTCGGACTGCGCGAGATCGCCAGGGTCTTTGCCATCGGGGAAGTGAGCCACGCTCACACGCACCTGGTAGCGCTCTTCCCATTCGTAGAAGCGCTGCGCGGCCCCCTGGCCAGCGGCGTCGGCGTCGAACGCAAGCACCACGCTGCTGGCGTATCGCTTGAGCATGCGCACGTGATCTTCGGTGAGCGCAGTACCACAGGTGGCCACTGCTCGCGGCACGCCCGAGCGGTGAAAACCGATCACGTCGGTGTAGCCCTCACACACCACCACCTGGTCGTGAGCGACGATCTCGGACTTCGCCCAGTTCAGTCCGTACAACGTTTTCGACTTGGCGTAGATCGGTGTCTCGGACGAGTTCTTGTACTTCGCCGGATCGGTGGAACCGGGCAGGATGCGCCCGCCGAAGGCCACCGGGTCACCGTTCTCGTTGAAGATCGGGAACAGCACGCGGCCACGGAATGCGTCTTGCAGACGGTTGGCCTTGTTCACGAATGCGAGCCCGGTATCGCGCAGTGCGTC
>JAYTNH010000541.1:0-6248 GCA_043748395.1 Ilumatobacteraceae bacterium
GCGGGTAGCGCTACCGCAGCCGCCTCGAGCATCACCAGCGAGAACGTCTCGTAGGCGCTGGGTAGTACGAACATGTCGGCGGCCGCATAGAAGCGTTCGGTATCGGTTCGCCGCCCGAGCAACCGCAGCGGGACCGACTCACCCGCGTGAGCGAGCGCGCGACCGACATCGCCGCTACCTACCACCCACAGCACCACATCGTGGCCAGCGGCGCGAACCGACGCTACCGCGTCGATCGCGATCGACAGACCCTTGCGTCGCCAGTCGCCACCCACGAACAGCGCCACGAGCGAACCACCAGCGGCGAACTCGGCACGGGTACGGGCGCGCTGGTGCGCGTTGGGACGGAAGCGATTGACATCGACGCCATTGGGAACTACGTCGCACGGCACGGTGGGGTACCAGTGCGCCACCTCGCCGGCAGCCCCCGATGACACAGCGGCGAATCGCCTCAGACGTTGTGGGCGGTAGCACCAGGTCTCGGCGGCGATCGACATCCACTGCAGCAGCTTGGAGTTGGCTCGTCGCAGCCAGCCCGCATCGTGCCCAGCTCGAGACGATGCTCGCTGCGCCTGCCGCGCACCGCGGTGACAGAACTGCACAGTCGCGATGTCGACTCGATTGGGAATGATCGCGCCAACGGTGTGGATGAGATCGACGTCGATTCGATGCACCGACCAGCTCGCCCGGGCGAAGAAGCACAGAAAGCCGAGCGATGCCGGCTTCATGGGTGTGCGAATCCGAATCCAGCGGTCGACGAGCGGCACGAGTGAGGGATCGAGCTCGGCGCTGATCACCGTGAAGCGCACGGAGTCCGAGCCATGGCGGATCAACTCGGCGCAGGCGCGTTCCATGCCTCCGTTGTCGTGCACCGCGTGTGCCACGAGCGCGACACGTGGCCGGGCGCAGTGGTTCGTCACGACGCGGTCCGAGCGTTGCGGAGCTCAGTTGCCGTCACGAAAGACCGACGACGCCGGCGGCCGAGCGTGTTGGCGAGAGTGCTCCAGGCGCCGTGCAGTGAGCCTGCGAATGACGGTCGGAGCCGCGCCGCGATACCGGGCTCGCGACGAATGATTGCGGCCAGCGTGCGCGCGAGCCCTGGTGCGTCGCGGTGTCCGATGCACAGCGCGTAACACAGGCGAGGAGCGAGCATCCAGGGTGTGAGCATCGACGATGCCACGATCGCGTTGAAGGCAGCGTCGTTCACGTTGGCGGTGGTCAGCTCACCACGCGCTGGGCCGAGTTTGCGTGGGGCGCAGTGGTGGTCGACCTCGATCGCAGGGTCGTACACCACTCGTGAGCCGCAGCGAAGCACGCGTGCGCATGTGAGTACTTCCCAGTCACGCTGTGCGCCCGCGCCGTGGAGTGTGCCAGATGTCGGCAGCGCCAAAAGGTCGGCGCGCACGGCCATGTTGACCCCTTTGAGCACAACCACATCGCGCTCGGGCCCCCTGCCGAGATGGTGATTGCCGTCGAGCTTGCCCCACCACCGATACCGACCGACCCGTTCCGTGCGAGGTTCGGTTTGGCCCTCGATCACGTCGCGCCCACCCACTGCTCCGACGGCCGCATGGGCGAACGGCGCAGCGAGGCGATGCAGCCAGTCAGAGTGCGGTGTTGCATCATCGTCGGTGAACGCGACGATGGGCGCAGTAGTAGCGGCCACACCGGCGGTGAGCGCGGCCACTACGCCGGGCTCGTGGACCAGCACCAACTCGACTGACTGCCAGGCGCCCAGTCGCACGCACCGCTGCGTCTCGTGGTCGTCGCTGTGCGCCACAACCACGATGCGCCGCGCCGGGTGACTCTGCTGGGCGAGTGCGTCGAGGCACCGCGCGAGCGACTCGGGCCGTTGCAACGACGCGACCACAACGTCGGTATCGAGGGCCCCTTCGGCGTTCATCGTGGTGCTACAGGCGGTCGGTGACGAAGTGTGATCCAGAGCGCGAGCGCAAGTTGTCCTGATGCCAGCGAGACGAAGCGGGCCAGCCGGCGCGGCGACCGGCGTAGCTTCGGGTCGCGAGCGAAGCGTTGCTTCCAGGCCAGTGCCATCCCCGCGATTGGTGTCCAGCGCACTGATCGGCGACCGGGAAGCAATTGCGGGTGCTTGGTGTACAGCAGCCAATCTGATTGCAGCAAACGCGCCCGGGCGACTCCTTGGCCGATCGTGAACGGATGGGCTGGATGAATGACCAGCGCCGTCGGCTCGATAGCGACTGTTCCATTCGTCACCATTCGCGCGTGCAGATCGCGGTCCTCGCCGTGAGCGAACGGGAAGCTTTCGTCGAATCCGCCGATAGCACGCAGGTCGGCCGTTCGGTACGCAATGTTGCAGGTGAGGTAACCGATTGCACCGCGCGAACTGACCGCGCGGGCAAACAGCGAATCGTGTGGTGGGCAGTCGACTTGGCCTGCCACGCCCACGGCCTGCGAGTTGGTGAACGCGGCATGGATGGCGTCGATCCATCCTGGTTGGGGAATGGTGTCGTCGTCTGTGAACAGCACGAGTGGGGCGTGCGCCGCGGCGATGCCGACGTTGCGGGCAGCAGCCGGACCACGTCGGGCGCCGACGAGCACCCGCACCGACGAAAGCCCGGCGACGCTGGGAGGGATTTCGGTGTGGCCGTCGTTCACCACGAGCAACTCGTAGACCGCTGAGGTGTGAGCGCCGACAATCGCGTTCACGCATCGTTCGAGCTCGCCAGGGCGGTTGCAGGTGGGTACGACCACGGAAACCTCGATGTCGCGCGTCATGCAACCTCCGCGACGACTTCGCGCAGACGTCTGGAGAATCGCTCGGCCCCGAACTGGCCGAGGTGGTGGAGCAGTGCGCCTTCGTCCCATCGGGAATTGACCGTCGTCTGCACGGCGGCCGCGATCAGTTGGGGAGTGGGTTGGTCGAAGAAGAGTCCAGTGGTTCCCTCGTCGACGGTGTCGAGGAAGCCGCCCCACCGCAGCACGACGCTGGGCCGGCCGAACGCCAGGCCTTCGAGCGGGGTGAGTCCGTAGTCTTCGTACGATGCCGCCACCACAGCCGCGCAGCGCGAGTAGTACCACCGCAGCGTCGCGTCGTCGATCTTGCCGACGAACCGCACGTTGGGGCCAGCGAGTTTGACAAGCGCGCCGCGCTCTGGGCCGTCGCCGACGACGACTAGCCGCACGTGGGGCATTGCCGCGAACGCTTGCACGATGGCGTCGACGTTCTTGTAGGCGAGCAACCGTGAAACACACAACACGAACCCGGGTTCGGGTGGCGCGACGGTTGGAGACGTGATGACGCCTGTCGGGTCGATGCCACCTGGCGGTGGCAATACCTCAGCATCGATGCCGTAGGCGGTACGGATACGATCGCGTACCGCACTCGATTGGCAGAGGTAGAGATCGGCTTTGCGTGCCGCACGGCGATCCCATCGCGTGAGCGGTAGCGAGACGACGTTCGTCGCCGCGCGTTGGATGATGCCGGCATCTACTAGGTATTGATCGCGTTGGTACAGCCACCGCGCCGGGTTGTGGCAGTAGACCACTTTCGGGGCGTCGGTACGCACCCCGTGGGCCCATCCGCTGGAGCTGGCAACGACCACGTCGGCATCGGCGATCTTCATGCCAGAGAACGTGGGAGCAAGCAGGGCAAGGGCCCGGCGATGGTCACGTCTGAACATCGCAACACGGTTGAGCGCGCTGGGATGCACGGCTACATCGGCAAACGCAGGAAACGTGGCATCTGGCTCGTACAGCGATGTGTACAGCGGAGCATCGGGAAAGGTCTTGACCATTTCCAGCACCACACGCTCGGCGCCGCCCCGTTGCGTGAGGTAGTCGTGGACGAGCGCGACCCGCGGCGTGCTGGTGTGTTGGGTCACGTGTTGGCCGCCTTGTTGGGTCACGTGTTGAAAAGTGTGGGCTCGTCGACCAAAGCGGGCAGGGTGATCCATGGCGGAAGGGCCTCGCGCTTCACTGGCTTGCCACCGAACGTCTGCTTCACAGTAGCCCACAAGATCCATGCATCGAGTTGCAGGCTTGCCGTGGTGATGTAGTACTCGTCGTACTCGGCTGCCTCGAGGACGAGCCGCGAGCCGTACTCGGAGACCTGCCACAGTCCCGTGACGCCCGGTCGAACTTCGTGGCGCTCGATGCGGTGTACGGGATGCATGCGGTCGACGATGCTGGTGATCATGGGGCGAGGACCGACGAGTCCCATCGAGCCGCTGACAACTTGCCAGAGCTGCGGTAGTTCGTCGAGGTGGGTGGCGCGGATGAACCTGCCGTACGGCCCGACGTGCACGGCGTCCAACTGTTCGCGATCGGCGTCGGGCGGGGTTCGCTTTGGCAGCGATCGAATCTTGACGACGTGAAGATCGGCGCCCAGCCTTCCGACGCGCCGTTGCACGAAGAACGGCCAACTGCGGTAGGCGATCATTGAGATCAGCCCGAGCCCGACCACCAGTGGCAGCGTGACGATGGCCAGCACGAACGCCACACAGGTTTCGACCGGGCGCTTCGATTGATAGCCGCGCACGGCTGAACTCTGTCGACTCGACTTGCTCACCGTGAAGGGCCTGATCCTGTCCGTCGGGGGAAAACTACGCCCGCGGCAGCCTAGTTCGGGAGTGCTCGTTGCGAGGGTGCTCGCGACTAATCGGCGAACTGGGGTGCGAACGCTGCGAGTTGACGATCGAGAGTGGCGGCCTGTGCTTCGGCGTAGAGGCTCTGCCATTCGTAGGCGATGCCCTTGCGGCCCTGATTGATGCTGTCGTCGAACTGCTGCATTGCGTCCGTCCCTTCCCGACCTTGAGTCGTCAAGCCCGTTCTACCCCGGCCGATTCCGGAGCAGAACTGGCACCGTAACCACGCCGCGGCGCGGTCTGCTACTCGCTGATCGAGCAGACAGTGCACCTGATTAGTCGGTCGAATTGCCTGCTGGATCGCACAGTTGCCTCATGCCTTCCGGTCCTCCTAGTGAACCTTGCGCTCCATGCCGGCCCAGTACGGCTCGCGAAGCTTGAACTTCTGCAACTTGCCGGTGGCGGTGCGCGCCAACGAGTCGCGAAACTCCACGTGCTTGGGGCATTTGTAGCCGGCGAGTTTGGTCTTGGTGTAGGCGATCAGCTCGGCTTCGGTGAGCGCCGAACCGGGCGCCGTGACCACCAGCGCGAGAACCCGCTCGCCCCACTTCTCGTCGGGCACGCCGATGACTGCGACCTCGGTGACGTCGGGGTGGCTGAACACCGCGTCCTCCACCTCGATCGAGCTGACGTTCTCGCCACCGGAGATGATGACGTCTTTCTTGCGATCGACGATGGACACGTAGTGATCGCTGTCGAGGAGGCCACCGTCGCCGGTGTGGAACCACTGAGGCCCGTCGGGCGCGTCGGACGCAGCGCGAATAGCTTCGGCCGTGGCTTCGGGCTGCGCCCAATAGCCGCCCATGATGTGGTTGCCCCTGGCCAGTACTTCGCCGTCGGGTGAGATGCGTACCTCTACCCCAAGGGTGGGGCCACCCGCACGGCTCAGCTGTGCTGCCCGCGCCGCTGGGGTCAGCTCGTCGAACTCGCTGCGTGAGCGATTCATGGTGAGCAATGGAGTCGTCTCGGTGAGGCCGTAGATCTGGATGAACTCCCAGCCGAGTTCGGTCTCGATGCGCTCGATGGTGCGGGTGGGGGGTGCCGCCCCCGCGACCACCATGCGGACCCGACCTGCGCCGGGGATGGGGCCGTCCCAGGTTGCGGCAGCGTCGAGGATGGCATTCGCCACGGCGGGAGCGCCGCACAGAACGGTGACGCCGTGTTGGTCGATGCGGCGCAGGATCTCGGCGCCGTCGACTTTGCGCACGATGACGTGCTTGGCGCCCATGCCGGTGACGGCGTACAAGATGCCCCAGCCGTTGCAGTGGAACTGGGGCAATGTGTGCAGGTACACGTCGCGATCGTTCACGCCCAGGTGCCACCCGAACGTCGTGGCATTGAGCCACACGTTGCGATGCGTGAGCTGCACGCCCTTGGGGCGCGCAGTGGTGCCGCTGGTGTAGTTGATGGTGGCCGTGGCGTCTTCGTCGGCGATCCACGGGGCAGGCTCGGTGTCGTAACGCATGAGCGCAGCATCGCCGAGGTCGCCGATCACGAACCGGTGATCACAGGTCACGTCGGCCAAGGCCGCGTCGAGTTCGGGATCGACCAACAGCACTCTGGCACCGGAGTGCTCGACGATGTACGACACCTCGGCGGCGACGAGTCGGAAGTTGATCGGCACCA